>JAHFCD010000233.1 GCA_023249695.1 Elusimicrobiota bacterium | reverse complement strand
GATCAGCTGGGAGGAGCAGCAATTGATCGGCGCGTGGGACCTTAGCCCGGAGAAGGCTCAGGGCCGCGCGTCCCTGGAAGAATGGCTGGGCGGCCGGGAAGGCGCGGGGGGCGTGGATGTCCGCCGGTTGATCGCGAAGATTCATCGGGACGCCTGACGCTCCCGCCCTCCCGGTTCATGCGGTTTTGCCGACTTGACACCTTTTCGTCGTCCTGCTATCATGAAATGGTCGCTGCCGTTCCTCCCAGGAGAATCCCCCAGATGGCCGAAATCCAGCTCACCGACGACACCTTCGATAAGGAAGTTCTCGAGTCCGCCCAGCCCGTGCTGGTCGACTTCTGGGCTCCGTGGTGCGGTCCGTGCCGGATGCTGACGCCGATCATCGAGGAGATCGCCAAGGAGTACGCGGGCAAGGTCAAGGTCGGCAAGCTCAACACCGACGAGCATCCCAACGCCCCGGGCCGCTTCCGGATTTCGGCGATTCCCACGATTTTGTTCTTCAAGGGCGGCAAGATGGTCGAGCAGCGCGTCGGCGTGCAGTCCAAGGCCGACATCAAGAAGCTGCTCGACGGCCTTCTCGCCTAACACACCGCCTCTCCGTCGTTCCTTCCGTCGATGAAACCCCGTCTTTACCTGATCGACGCCCACGCCTACCTTCATAGGGCCTATCACGCCATGCCTCCCTTGACGAACTCCAAGGGGGAGCCGGTGGGGGCCCTGTACGGCTTCGCGCGGACCTTGATCCAGATCCTCAAGCGGGACAAGCCCGAGGGCATCGCCGTCTGCTTCGACACCCCCGGCCCGACCTTCCGCGACAAGCTGTATGACAAGTACAAGGCCACGCGCAAGGAAATCGACCCGGACCTGATAACCCAATTAGGCCAGGCCAAGCCGCTGACCGAGGCCCTGGGCTTCCACTGCATCGAGAAGGTCGGCTTCGAGGCCGACGACATCATGGCCACGATGGCCCGCAAGGGCGTCAAGGCGGGCTGGGACGTCGTGCTCGTGACCGGCGACAAGGACGCGCTCCAGCTCGTGAGCCCCGGCATCCGCGTGTTCAACGTCTCAAAGGACGCCTGGATGGACGAGCCCCAGATCGAGGAGAAGTTCGGCATCACGGCGGCCTCGGTGCGCGATTACCTCGCCATCGTCGGCGACTCCTCCGACAACGTTCCCGGCCTCAAGGGCGTCGGCCCGGTGGGCGCGGTGAAGCTCCTGAAAGCCTACGGCTCGTTCAAGGGCGCGATCGCCGCGGCGAAGAAGGGGGACAAGGCTTTAACCCCGAAGGTCGCGCAGGCGCTTGTCGAAGGTGAAAAGACCGCCGACCTCGCGCTCTCTCTGATCGCGCTCGATGAAAAGGTGCCGCTCGAGGCGAGCGTCGACGACTGCAAGGTCAAAGATCCCGATCCCCAAACGCTCGCGGCGGGCCTCGAAAAATTCGAGTTCCGGACGCTCGCGCGCGACCTCGGCGCTCCGCTCCCGCCGCGCGCCGCGGGCGCCCCTGCCGCGCCCGCGCCTTCGGTGAAGGGGCCGGCGTCCGCGCCGGTCATCGCCGTGGAAAAAGTCGAGCTCCGCGCCATCCTGAAGGACCTCGCCAAGGCCAAGTCGTTGATCGTCGCGGCCGTGCCCGACGCCGTCGGGGAAGGGGAGCTTTTGTCGGTGTCCCGCGTGCGCGTCGGGCTCGGCCTGGAGACCGGCAAGGCGGCGGTGCTCGACGAGCACGCGCTCAAGGACAAAGCCGCGCTCGCCGCCCTGGCGGGCGTCGCGCTAAAAGTCGGCTGGGATCTCAAGGGAGCCCGGCGAGCCCTCGACGCCGTCAATGTCGTGCTGAACGGACCCGATTTCGACTACAAGCTGGCGGCGTACTGCCTCGACCCCGGCAACGCGAAGGACCCGAAGGACGCCGACGCCGAGGCGGCCGTGCTGGCCCGCGCCGCGCAATGCTCCGGCCGCGACGCGATCGTCGCGAAGATGAAGGAAGCCAAGGTTTACGATCTCTTCGTCGACGTCGAGATGCCCCTGTCCTCCGTGCTCCTCGGCATGGAGCGCGCCGGCATCCTGACCGACGCCGATTACCTGCGCGAGCTGTCCGTCGAGTTCCTGAAGGGCCTCAAGGTCCTTCAAAAGGAGATCGACGAGCTCGCGGGCGCCCCGCTCAACCCGCAGTCGCCCAAGCAGCTCGGCGAGATCCTCTACGACAAGCTGGGACTGCCGGTCCTGCACAAGACGGCCAAGGGCGGGCGCTCGACGGACGAGGAGTCCCTCCAGGCCCTGGCCGCCCAGCACCCTTTGCCCGCCAAGGTCCTCGCCTACCGCGAGATCGCCAAGCTCGAGTCCACCTACGTGCGCGGCCTGCTCCAGCGCATGGACCCCCAGACGAGCCGCGTGCACACCACCTTCGACCAGACCGGCAGCGTGACCGGCCGCCTGTCGAGCCTCGACCCGAACCTGCAGAACATCCCGATCCGCACCGAGGCCGGCCGCCGCATCCGCCGCGCCTTCGTCGCCCCGAAGGGCAAGGTCCTCGTCTCGGCCGACTACTCGCAGATCGACCTGCGCGTGCTGGCCCACGAGTCCCAGGACGCGACCCTCATGAAATCCTTCGCCGACGGCGAGGACATTCACCTGCGCACCGCGGCCGAGATCTTCCACGTCGATCCGAAGACCATCACGACCGATCAGCGCCGCGCGGCGAAGGCGATCAACTTCGGCATCGTGTACGGCCAGACCGCCTTCGGCCTCTCCAACCAGCTCGGCATCTCTCAGCAGGAAGCCTCCACCTACATCAAGAACTACCTCGTGCGCTACCCCGGGGTGTCGGCGTGGGTCGAGAAGAACCTGGCCCAGGCCAAGGCGGACGGCTGCGTGCGCACCTTGCTCGGCCGCGTGCGCTGGCTCCCCGAATTGTCCGCGAAGAACGCCGCCGTGCGCCAGTTCACCGAGCGCGCCGCGCGCAACACCCCGATCCAGGGCGGCTCCGCCGACATCATCAAGCTCGCGATGATCCACGTCGCCAAGGAGCTGGCGAAGGGCAAGAAAGACGCGGTCATGCTCCTCCAGGTGCACGACGAGCTCGTCTTCGAGTGCGCGAAGAGCGAGGCGCCCGCCTTCGGCGCCTGGGTCAAGAAGGTGATGGAGGACGCGATCACGCTGCGCGTCCCCGTCGTCGCCGAGGTCAAGATCGGGCCTAACTGGCAGGACATGGAGAAACTCTAGATGCAACAGGACATTCCGCACGGGCCTCTGTGCCGGACCCCGAGGGGGACGACCAAGTGAGCCGCATATTCCGCCACGACCCCATCGATTTCCGCAGCCTGCCTCCCGCGATCCGCGCGCTCATGATCGCGAACGTCATCGGCTTCCTCGTCGGGCTGATGGTCCCGGACATGCACAACCTGTTCGGCCTGGTGCCCCAGCAGGTGCTCTTCCAGCGCTGGATCTGGCAGCCGCTCACCTACCTCTTCCTCCACGGCAACATCTGGCATCTCGTCTTCAACCTGTTCGCGCTCTGGATGTTCGGCATGCCCGTCGAATCGCAGTGGGGCGAGCGCGACTTCCTGAAGTATTACTTCCTGTGCGGTCTCGGCGCGGCCGCGGCGCACCTCGCGCTGGCGCCGCACTCCTCGATCCCGGTGATCGGCGCCTCGGGCGCGGTGTACGGCCTGCTCGTGGCCTTCGCGATGCTGTACCCGGACGCCGTCGTCTACCTCTACTTCCTGATCCCGATCAAGGCCGCGCACATGGCGCTGCTCTTCGGCGCGATCGAGTTTTTCGCCGGCGCCACCGGCTCCACGCCCGGCGTCGCGCGCTTCGCCCACCTGGGCGGCATGCTCACCGGCTACCTCTACATCCGCTGGTGGTGGGTGGCGAAGATCCAGCTCAAGGCCCTCTGGCGTCGCGCGACGAGCGCCGAGCCCGAGGACGAGCCCGCCCCCCGGCCCGTGCCGCGGCGATCCGTCAAGCCGGCGAAGCCCGCCGCGGACGCCGAAATGATCGAGGTGGACCGCATCCTCGACAAGATCCTGTCCGACGGCCTCGAGTCGCTGAGCGAGGACGAGCGCGGGGTCATGCACCGCTACTCCGAACGGAACAAGCCTTCGTGAAAAAGCCGAAGCGGCTCGTCGTCGGGCTCACCGGGGGCATCGGCACCGGGAAATCCACCGCGCTGAAGGCGTTCGAAAGCCTCGGCGCCGCGACGGTCAGCCTCGATCAGATCGCCAAGGAGCAGGCGCGGCCGGGCCGCGACGGCTACAAGGCGATCGTGAAGAATTTCGGCAAGTGCGTCCTGAAAGGCGACGGCACGATCGACCGGGCGCTCCTCGGACGCGTGATCTTCGGCGACAAGAACGCGAGATCGGGCCTGGAGCGGGCGACCCACCCGTTGATCCTGAAAGAAATGCGCGAGCTGATCGGTCGGATGAGCGGAGTCGTCGTCGTGGACGTGCCGCTGCTCTTCGAGAAAAAGCTCCAAAAAAACTTCGACGCGACGATCTTGATCGCGTGCAAGCCTCAAAAACAGCTCCGCCGGATCGCCAGCCGGGACGGCCTGGGACCCGCGCAGGCGCGCCTGCGCGTCAAGGCGCAGCTGCCCTTGGCCCGTAAGCGCAAGCTGGCGGACGTGACGATCGACAACGACAAGGACATCGCGCACCTGGAAAAACAGATTTCCGAGTACCACCAAGGTCTTACCTTACTCCACCGAGGACTGCCGAATGGAAACGCCGACTAAGCCTATGCCCGAAACCCCCAAGCTCCCCGCCGCGTCCGCGCCGCCGGTTCCGACCGCCGCCGCCGCCGCCGCGCTCAAGCCGCTCGAGACGGCCGAGATGGCGAAGAAGACGATCGCCGAGCTCAGCGCGATCGCCAAGGAGCTCAAGCTCGAGGGCATCAGCGGCCTCAAGAAGCAGGAGCTCATCGCGAA
>JAHFCD010000232.1 GCA_023249695.1 Elusimicrobiota bacterium | reverse complement strand
GGAACTTTCGCCCGCCTCCCTTTACGATTCGATGAAGCCCGTGACTCCCGCCGTCGTCGCGCCGATCGAGGTCCTCTCCTCCGCTCCGGCCGAGCCGATGGACGCCCCGCCCGCTTACGTTTTCGACCTGCCGGAAGCCCCGCCCGCTCCCGTCGCCGAGGCGACGGAGCCCGCGCCGACCCCGATCACCGAGGAGGTCGAGCCGATCTCTTCGGCTCCCGCCGAGCCGATGGACGCCCCGCCCGCTTTCGTTTTCGAGCTGCCGGAAGCCGCGCCCGCCCCCTTCGCCGAAGCGACCGAGCCCGCGCCGATCCCCATCGCCGAGGCGGCCGTCGAGCCGGCGATCGACGCGAAGGATCCCGCGCCCCCTCCCGTGACGGAGCGGCTGGAGATTTTTCCGCGCCCGCTGCCCGGGCAGGAAGGCTGATCTCTCATGGACTTGATGACCATCGGCGGGATCCTCACGGGTGGCGGCGTGATCTGGTACGTGCTGTCCGTCGGCCACATGATGCAGTTCCTGCTCAATTTCGAGGCGATCGTGCTCATCTTCGGCGGCACGCTCGGCTCCGTCATGATCAGCTACCCCTGGTCCGTTTTGAAAAAGGTGCCGATGGCCCTGGGCATCATGTTCGTCCCGCCCAAGCGCCCCTCGGCGGCGACCCTGATCCAGGACATCGTCAAGCTCGCCGAGAAGGCCCGGCGCGACGGCATCGACTCGCTGGCCGAGGAGACCCCCCGCGTCTCCCACCCGTACCTCGGCGACTGCATCCAGATGCTCGTCGAGGGCCTGGACCACGACATGATCAGCGAGCGCTGCGAGCAGGACATCCTCGCGACGCAGCAGCGCCACGATCAGATCAGCGGCATTTTCCGTTCGGCCGGCGCGTTCGCCCCCATCTTCGGCCTCCTCGGCACCTTGATCGGCGTCGTCCAGGTGCTGCGCAACATCACCGACCCGAAGGCGATGGGCAGCTCGATGGCCGTGGCCATGACCGCGTCCTTCTACGGCATCTTCTCGGCCAACTTCGTTTTTCTGCCGATCTCCAACAAGCTGAGCCACTACTCGGAGGAAGAGGTCCTCGCGCGCGAGCTCATCACGAAGGGAATACTCGCCTTGCAGCAGGAGGAGGCGCCCTGGCTCATCTCCAAGAGGCTCGAGGCCTATCTGTCCTTCCAGCTGCGCGCGCGCGGAGAACGGCCCTATAAGGTCGCGGGATGAAGGTCCTTCCGGCCCGCTGGACGCGCGCCCACGCCGAGGAAAACCCGCTGTGGCTGATCGTCCTGTGCGACCTGATGACCAACCTGATGCTGTTCTTCCTGGTCATGTATTCCTTCGTCCTGCAGACCCCCACCAAGCGCGTCGAATGGCTGAAGACCTTCGAGGCCTCGCAGCTGGTGGAAACGCCTCAGGCCAAGGCCGACGCCCTGATCAAGGAGTTCAAGGAGCGGGAATCGGCCGCCGCGCTGGTCAAGCTCGTCCGGGAATCCAGCCTCAGCAATCTGGCCGACGTGGAGGTTACCGAGCGCACGATCCGCGTGAGCCTGCGCAGCCACCTGCTGTTCGGCACGGCGCAGGCCGACCTGAAGGAGGACACGAGCCGGACCTTGGGCCAGCTCGTCCTCGTGCTCAAGCAGATTCCCAACGACGTCATCGTCGAAGGCCACACCGACGACGTGCCCATCACCGCGGGACCTTACCGCACGAACTGGGAGTTGTCCGTGGGCCGTTCCTCGTCGGTCATCGACCAGCTGATCAGCGAGGGCATCCCCCCCTCGCGGCTCATCGCCGCCGGCTACGGCCCCTATCATCCTCTCGCGCCGAACGCGACCGCCGAAGGACGCGCGCGCAACCGCCGCGTCGAGATCGTCATCCTCAGGAACACCCGGGCCGCGAATGAAGCGGAGTAAGAAGCACGACCTCAGCGGCCTGTGGATGGTCCCCTACGCGGACCTGATGACCACCTTGGTGATCCTATTTCTCGCCCTCTTCGCCTACGCCTACGTGCAGAAGCCGCCGGAATACGAGCGGGCCGTCGCCCATCTGCAGAAGGACCTCGACACGGGCTCCGAATACGCGAAGGTGCGGGCCGACGAGACCGACCTCGCCGTCACGATCAAGCAGGAGATGGACCGGATGGCGCTCCGGGATTTCGGGCTGAGGGTCACCTCGCGGCACATCCACATTTTATTGCCCGAGCCCGTCCTGTTCTCCCAGGGCTCGGCGACGCTCAATCCAGACGCCGGCAAGGTCCTCGAGCCCTTGGCCAAGATCTTCTCGGGGCTGACCAGCCCGATCCTCGTCTCCGGGCACACCGACGACAAGCCGCTGCGCAACAGCCGCCTGCGCAACAACTGGGAGCTGTCGGCGGCCCGCGCCTTTTCCTTGGGCCAATTTTTCGTCGAGCGCGGCCTGCCGCCGGAGCGCTTCCACGCGCGCGGCTACGGCGACCAACGGCCCGTGGACTCGAACCTGACGCCGGAAGGGCGCGCGCGCAACCGGCGCATCGAGATCAGCATCGTGCGCGAGATCAAGAGGGAGAGCTGACGTGGCCCTGCATATCCCCGCGCTGATTCTCTGGCTGGCCGGCGCGGCCGCGGCCGCGACCGCGACCGCCGAGACCCCCGAGGCCAAGGCCGTCGCGGTGCAGAAATATTACGACCAGGCCTTCGAGCTCTACAAAGCGGGCGACTACGGGCGAGCCGTTCAGATTTGGGACGACATCCTCCGCCTCGATCCCGATCAGCGGACCGCGCGGGAGATGATCCGGGAGGTGCAGAAGAACATCGAGCGGGCCAACTCGCAGCGGCTGGCCGCGGTGCTCGAGCACGTGCGGACCGGCCATTACCGCTCCGCCCTCTCCGGGCTCGACACCTTGCTCGAAAACGGCAACCGCACCCCGTTCGCCTCGAACCTGCAGTCGCAGCTCGAGGAGATCGTCCAGATCGAACCCCTGGTGAGCGAAAAAAACAAGGCCTGGCGGCTCACCTTGCTCTCGGTCAACGCCGCCGTGGGGAAAAAGCAGGATTTCAAGATGGCCTACAACGGCCTGCGCTACGCCCAGGAGCTCGACGCGAAGGACGCGCGCATCAAGCGCCTGCTCGACTGGTTCCTGTCGCGCCACCCGGAGTTCACGAACACCGACAGCGTCACCTCCGGGATGACCTTGCTCGAGTATAAGCGCTCGCTGGCCCTCGACCACATGTACGGCGCCCGCTACCATCAGGCGATCGACACCCTCAACGACATCCTCGCCCTCGAGCCGGAGGACCTGGTCGCGCTCAAGCGCCTGGGCTCGGCCTACTACTCGCTGGGCCTGACCGATAAGGCGCGCCAGGCGTGGGAGGAGGCCTTGACGCTCGCGCCGGACGATCCGCAGCTCAAGAAGTTCCTCAAGAAGCTCGCGGCCGCGCAAACGCGCCAATAACCCCGTCCTATAGCGGATTCGTGGGCGCAGCCACGGAAAGGGCGGGCGCAACGGGCCAATTGAAAGTCGTCCGGGGTTTTCCACGGCTTCGTTATGGCCGACCGGGCACGCGGCCTTTGTCGCCTCCTCCAAAATTACAACACATGGCATTTCTCTGATTTTCCCACTATAATCCCGGGAACAATCGATTCCCTCCCCCGTGTTAGGCCGACCGAGTGAATTGAAAGTTAGACGGATCACCAAGGATGAAAATGGACTTGAAGATTTCGAGTCTTACCGTATTCGCGATTCTCCTTTTGCCTATTTTGGCCACGGCCGATGAATCCATCTCGGCGGAAATCCTCGCCAAAGTTCTTAGCCCGGATCACTCGGTGATGCTGGCCAAGGTGTGGGAAGTCCGCGGCACGCCGCAGGGTCCTCTCATAGCAAGGCGCCTAATTGCAGAGCTTCAGAGCCCTGTTAGGGAGCGGCGCAATTTGGCCGGGTGCGCTTTAAAAGAGTTCGGGCCGTACGGGACAGGAGAAGGAATAGCCGCAGCCTTGTTGTCGCTTCTGCGCCGGGACCCTCAAGGAATTTCACCGTGCGCCGCGGAAGGAGCCGTCGATACGAACAGGCCTCTGCCGATCACACTTAACGAGGCTCCGGCCCTTCTTCGACTCAATCCCAATTACAGCCAGTACGTAGACGAACCTCTCGCGGCATTAGGCGAACCGCTGGTTCCGCTTCTCATCAAGAATCTCTCTAGCCCGGATGTCTTCAAAAAGCGTCAGGCCCTGGGCATTCTTGCCAAGATGGGAGGCAAGGCCGAGGCCGCCAAAGAGCCGCTACGAAAGTTGCTTCATGACCGGGACAATGAAACCGACGTTATAGCGGCCTACGCGCTATTTCAAATTGACTCCGACGATCAGGATGCGCTGCGGACCCTCATACAATCCATTCATGAAAGACGCGGCAATATGTACTGGACAGCCAAAACCCTCGAGAAAAAGAAGAATCTGCCGGAGGTTCAAAAGGCTCTCGCGGACGCGCAACAGGCACAGTCGCCCCCTCCCGATGACATTCCTACCCTTATGGGAATCTTAGAGACGCCAACCGGCCCGAACGATTCTCGTCATCTCCAATCTGCGCGCAAGCTGGCGGCATTGATGACGGATTCAAAGAATCGGGCGCCTGAGATAAAGGTGCGCCTCATCGCCCTTTCGAAGCACAAGAGTTACCTAATGAGCGATCCTGCCTTCGACGTTTTGATGGAGTTCAAAGGAGACCCGGACGTTCGCGCTACCTTCGTCGATGCCCTGCACAACCACCCGGACGAGTCGATCCGAGGAAAGTCGACGGGACGGCTTTTGGTTAACACGAATCGGGACATAACCGTGCTTCCCGAGCTGCGCAAGGCTCTCGGGGACCCCTCGGAATTCGTGCGCGTGCGGGCCGCTCAGGATCTTGGGCGCATGGGCGATTATTCCGGCCTCGAAGTGTTGAAGAAGATTCTTTCGGAGACGCCGGTGCACGACCCCAA
>JAHFCD010000231.1 GCA_023249695.1 Elusimicrobiota bacterium | reverse complement strand
GACGTCGTCGCGGCGCTCCGAGGCGCCGTCGAAGGTCTCCGAGCCGGATCGGCCCAGGAACGGCAGGAACTTCGCGAGCACGGCGCGCACGCCGGTCTTCTGCGGTCCGACCCAGCGCGGCCCGGCGTCGGCGGCCTTCTTCTCTTCCGTCTTGACCCATCGCGGTCCGCCCTCGGCCGCGGGCGCGCCGGCCTTCGGCTCCGTCTTCACCCAGCGCGGCCCGGAATCGGATTTCGCCGGGGTCCCCTTCGGGTCCACGGGAGCGCTCGGCGGATTCGCCGGCTGACGCGCGCCGGGGGTTTCGTCGCCCTTCGCCGCCGCGGGCAGCGGCAAGGTCAAAGCGGCGGGAGCCAGCGCGGGAGAGAGCGCGGGCGTGAGGCTCGCGGAACCGAGGAGAGCCGCGGGAAGCGGCTGGACGCCGTTGAGCGTCGCGGGCGTGAAGCTGCCGCGGGCCGACGATCCGGCTCCGGAGGTGGTCCCCGCGCGGAACGTCTGCGCGGCGACGGGCATCACGGCGGTCGTCACGAACAGCGAGCCGCTCACGATCACGGCCACGCCGGACTTCAAGGTTTTTACCATGCGAAACGATGTCATTGGTTCTCTCTCCTGAGTACCACTACAACGCGCGTCTCTATTAAGGACAGGCCCAATTATAGAGTTGGTTGATCTTGATCAATAGGGACTGAGGGCCCAATCGCCCCGGAGATTAAGACCCACCCTCCAACGGGCCCAATGGGCTTGTAAGAATTAGGACTTCCCCGCTGGGACGTCGACATGGGCGAGGCCGGCGGCGTGATATCCGAAGGGGACGGCGGGATTGACCCGCCTCTGGAGTAGACGCAGCTATGAAGACCATGGCTGCGTCAACTCCAAGCCCCTTCGGACATCACGCCGCCGGCCTCTTGCCTGCTGACGTGGGCGGGGAATTCCGAATTCGTCGCTGCGCGACGGAGGTCGGCCGATCGGCCGACAGGAATCACCTTGGCCGATCCGCCGCCCCGCTCAACATTGAAAAGACGGACACGGCTTGATGTCCGAAGGGGCTTGGGGTTGACGCAACCATGGTCGTGATAGTTGCGTCTACCCCAGAGCGCGGTCAATCCGCGCGTCCCCTTCGGACATCAAGCCGTGTCCGTCCCCTATATCGGTGTTGCGCGGGGCCGCAGGGAGGCTCTCTCTACGCGCGGAGGCGGAGGATGACGCGGATGCCGGCGAGGTTGACCTTCTGCTCCATCAAGCCTCGGACATCGCGAAGGCGGGACAGGTCGACGTCGGTGTATAGCCGTTGACGGCCGCGCGTGCGCGTGGGGCGCAGCAGGCCGTGGCGCTCGATCCAGCGCAAGGTCCAAATCGGGATGCCCGTCAGACGCGACGCGGCGCCGATCGTATAGACCGGAGTGGCCGACGTGCGCTTGACCGGGCGGTAGAGCCTACCCACGGGGAGGGCGCCGGAGCTTGCGCGCCGGGCGCGCGGACAGAGCCGACTCGAGGCGAGGGGCCTCGGAGCGGATCTTCACGTACGGCGTCCAGGTCGCGGTTCTCTTCACGAACATCCAGGGCATCAGGTCCTTGGCGATCATCGGCATGACCTCCTTAGAGCGTCTCGCGCGGCAAGCTCCTTATATATAACAGCTAATATGACATCTGTCAATAGCTTATCTAACAGATAATGTCATGGGGTTCCGGACGCGCGATTCTTTTGTTAGGATTGCCGCAAGTGAAGACCCTGCAAATCTACCTCGCCGATCTCCAGGAGCTGCTGACGGCCCGCGATTTCGTCTCCGCGCGCACGCTTCTCAAGGAGATCAGCCCGATCGATCTCGCCGACGGCTGGGGCCATTTCGACGCCGACGAGCGCGTGGCGATCTTCCGCATGAGCACCCGGCAGAAAGCGATGCAGCTGTTCGAGGAGCTCGAGAGCGACCAGCAGGCCGCGCTCGTGGGCGGCCTGCAGCGCCGGGACGCGCAGGAGCTGCTCAGCGACCTCGATCCCTCCGAGACGAGCCGCATGATGCGCGACCTTCCCCAGCCCCTCGTGCGCCAGTTCAAGGCGATCATGAAGAAAGGCGGCCAGGAGTGCGTCCAGCAGTACCTCCAGCACCCCCCCGAGTCCGTCGGCGCGCTCATGCGCGGCCGCTACGTGACGCTCGACGAGAAGTGGACGACGAAAACCGCCGTCGAGCGCATCCAATACAGCACGCGCCTTCGGCGCATCGAGGAGACGCACCTCGACACGTTGATGGTCGTCGACGCCAAGAACCATCTGCGCGGCGTCGTCGGCCTCAAGTCCCTCGTCGTCGCGCCCAACGACATGCTCGTGCGCGACCTCATGGACCCCGCGCCGCGCACCTTGACTCCCGAGATGGACCAGGAAGAGGCGGTCAAGCTTTTCACGAAGTACAAGCTCAAGAGCGCGCCGGTCGTGGGCAAGGACGGGGCGCTGCTCGGCGTCGTGGTCTACCGCGACATCTTCGCGATCGCCCAGGCCGAGACCGAAGAAGACTTCGCGAAAATGGCCGGCACGCAGACCGGCCTGCTCTCCCAGCCCGCGTGGCGGATCGCCCGGATTCGGCTGCCCTGGCTGATCGCGACGTGCGCGGGGGAGATGCTCGTCTCGAGCATCATCAAGGGCCACGAGGAAACGCTCGCCAAGATCGTGGCGCTGGCGACCTTCATCCCGCTCATCGCCGCGATGGGCGGCAACGTCGGAGCCCAGACCGCGACGGTGATGGTCCGCGGCTTGGCCACCGGCGAGATCGGCCGCGAGGACGAGGTCGAGGCCGTGATCAAGGAGGTCGCCGTCGGCATGATGATCGGCGCCTTCTACGCCGTGCTCATCGGCTTCGCCGCGCACTTCTTCTACGGCGACCGTTACGGCTGGCCCTTCTCGGCGGTCGTCGGCTTCACGATGTTCATCTCGATGACGACGGCGGCGATGGCCGGCTCGATCGAGCCTCTCATCTTCCGCCGCATGGGCATCGACCCCGCGACCGCGACAGGGCCGCTGATCACCACGTTCACCGACCTGCTCTCGACCTTGGTCTACTTCACGCTGGCCGCCAAGCTCCTCCTATAGACGGTGTCAGGCCAGCTAATTCGTTGAATTCCGATGCGGGCGGGGGCGGCGCCTTGATGTCCTTCGGGGACGCGCGGATTGACCGCGCTCTGGGGTAGTGGGAACAATGACGCCCCCTGTTCCCATCAACCCCAAGCCCCTCAGGGCATCAAGCCGCCGCCCCCCTTTCACGAATTCAACGAATTAGCTGGCCTGACACCGCCCCCGATCACGGAAATAAGAGAAGGCCCCCGCGCTTGCGCGCGGGGGCCTTCCGTTTAAGCTGACTCTGCCGACGAATTACTTCGCGGCGGGAGCGGCGGTCGGAGCCGGAGCGGCCTCGGCCTTGGCGGCGGGAGCGGCCTTCGCGGCCTTCTTCGCGGCCTTCTTCGCGGCCTTCTTGGCCTTCTTCTCGGCCTTCACTTCCGCCTTCACTTCGGCCTTCTTCTCGGCGGCCGGCTTCTCAGCGGGCGCGGCGGCAGGGGCCTGGGCGAACACGGGAGCGGCGAATCCGAGAACGAGAGCGGCGATCAGAAGCTTCTTCATGGTAATTCTCCTTTGGACATCATGATGTTTAAAGAGGGTGCGACCCTCTCGGCGTTATTGGACTACGGGTATATTACGCGGGAACCCACGAAAAGTTCGAAGCGTCAGCGGGCGCGGGAGGCCAGGACGGCCTCGAAATCGGGTCCGGGGTCGGCCTTGAGGTCGTAGCCCAGATCCAGATGGAGGGTGTGGGCGTGCAGCATGAGGCGTTTGGCCCCCCCGATCGGGCGCGGCGGCGGCCCGTAGCGGGGGTCGCCCAGGACGGGGTGCCCCTCCGAGCTCATGTGCGCCCGGATCTGGTGCTTGCGGCCGGTCAAGGTCTCGACGCGCAGGAGGGTGGCCCCGCCGAGGGCCCGCTCCACCCGCCATTTCGTCACGGCCCGCTTGCCGTCGGGCGCCGGAGCCACGCGCCCGGAGCTGAACTCGCGCAGGGGCTTGTTGATCTCGCCGTTGCCGGCGAGGACCCCGATGACGGCGACGAGATACTCCTTCTTCGCGCGGCGCTCTTCGAACTCCATCGACAGCAGGCGGTGCGTCTCCGCGTCCTTGGCGAACACGAGCAGGCCGCTCGCGTCGAGATCGAGCCGGTGCACGACGAAGATCTTCTTGCGCAGCCGCCTCTCGATCTCGATGTTGACGGCGACGCCGATCTCGCCGCGTCCCGGGATCGTCGGCAGGCCCACGGGCTTGTTCACGGCGACGATGCGGTCATCCTCGAAAATGATGGGCGTTTCGATCATTTCGAACCGACCACGCGCGCCCAGGCGGCCGCGGGCTCGAGCGCGCCCTTGCCCGCGATGACGAGATTGAGGAACTCCCAGGCGGCCTCGGGACGTCCGGCGGCCTGCCCGGCCTCATAAGCGGCTCCCCCGAGCGCGCCCTTCGAGTACGGCATCGTCTCGTTCTTGAAGCCGGCGCGAGCCCACTCGCGCCCGCTCTCGAAGGAGCCGAGCATGCCCGGATGCACCGTGCCCGCGCCGCCGGCGTGGACCCGCTCGAGGCCGATCAGCTCGACGGCGCGCAGGACCTCGACGGCGACCGCCGCGATCTCCGCCCCGTACTTGGTCGAGACGAAGCCCTCGTTCTGAAGCCAATGCACGTACTCGTGGGAGAACAGCGGGCGGTAGTTGGTCGAAAGATCCTTCAGGCGGCGCCAATCCGGCTTGACCATCAGGCGGATGCCGAAATCGAAGCGGAAATGGCCGTCGGGGATGCCGACGTTGTCGGGATGGTCCTTGTAAGTGGTCGCGGAGTGCCAGTACAGGCGGTAGCCGTTCGAGCGCGCCAGCACGTCGGCCTTATACGCGGCGTCGACCGGGCGTCCGAGCTTTGCGGCGATCAAAGGAAATTCCTC
>JAHFCD010000230.1 GCA_023249695.1 Elusimicrobiota bacterium | reverse complement strand
GCGACGCCGGCCGCGACCGATTACACCCTCAACGAGCTCATGTGCGTACTGGCCGCGCGCGAGATCGGCGACGGCGACGTGGTGTTCGTGGGGATCGGCCTGCCGAACCTCGCGTGCAACCTCGCGCGCGCCACGCACGCGCCGAACATGACCTTGATCTACGAGTCGGGCGCCGTCGGAGCCGTGCCCGATCGCGTGCCGCCCTCGATCGGCGATCCCGCGCTGGTCACCGGCTCCTTGATGGTCACCTCGATGTCCGATATTTTCCAGAGCTTCCTGCAGAACGGCAAGATCCAGATCGGCTTCCTCGGCGGCGCCCAGGTCGACAAGCGGGGCAACATCAACACGACGGCCGTGGGCCCGTACGACGCGCCGAAGGTCCGCCTGCCCGGCTCGGGCGGCGCCTGCGAGATCGCCCAGCACGCGCAGCGCGTGCTCATCGTGACCAAGCTCGACAAGCGCGCGTTCCCGGACAAGGTGGACTTCATCACCTCCAACGGCAAGCGCGTGAAGAAGGTCATCACGAACATGGGCATTCTCGAGCCCGACGGCACGGGAGAGCTGATCCTCACCGCGCTGTATCCCGGCGTGACCTTCGAGCAGGTGCAGGAAAACGTCGGCTGGGCGCTCAGGAAAGCCCCCCGTCTCTTCGACGTCGCGCTGCCCTCTCCCCGGGAAATCGACCTCCTGCGCACCAAGCTCGACCCGAAGAGGCAGCACATCAAATGATGACCCTCGCGCTGGCGTTCCTCCTCCTCGCGCCCGTCGCCCGCGCGGACGTGCGCGAGATCAAATCCATGGCCGAGATCGTTCCCGAGCTGACCCCCGAGACTTTGCTCGTCCTCGACATCGACAACACGCTCGTCGAGCCCGTCGGCAACCTCGGCTCCGACCAGTGGTACTACTATCTGGTGAAGGCGATCGCGCGAGACAATAAGGACCTCGGCGCCGACGCCGCCGAAGCGAAGGCCGGCGAGGTCTGGTCGGCGACCCTCGCGACCGTGAAGGCCAAGCCGGTCGAGGCCCTGACGCCCGCTCTCGTGCGCGAGCAGCAGAAGCGCGGCCTCAAGGTCATGGCGCTGACGGCGCGCGGGGCCGAGGACGCGGCCGCGACCTTCCGGCAACTCAAGGAGATCGGCGTGGATCTCACGTTGACCCCGGTGCGAAAGGAGGGCCTCGCGACCGAGCTCAAGGGGCTCTACTCGCGCGGCGTGTTCTTCGTCGGCGAAGGGCCCGACAAGGGCAAGACCCTCGTGGCCTTCCTGAAGAAGATCGGGCTGCGTCCGGCGAAGATCGTCTTCGCCGACGACAAGCCCCACCACGCCAAGAACGTGGACGCGGCGCTGGCCGCGGCGGGCATACCCAGCGTCTCGTTCCGCTACGGCGCGGCCGACGCGAAGGTCCGCGCGTTCAACGACGTGATGAGCGAGGCCGCGGCGGCCGCCGACGCCGAGCTGCTTTTCCACGGACGGCTCCCGAAATGAGCATTCCTTCTTTGCCGCTGTCCACGCTGCGCGTGCCTTCCGAGTGGAAGCACGCGGCCGAACGGGGACGCGTCGCCCTCTACCTCTCCGCCTGGCTGACCTTGCCGGCCGCGGTCTGGCTCGTCGCCGAGGAGGAGCTCAAGCTCCTCGCGGCCGGGATCATCGGCGCGGCGCTGATGCCGCTCGTGCTGCAGATGATCCTGCTCCCCGGGCATCTGCTCGCCCGCCGCCCCGGCCGCGCGTTCGCCTTGGGCGCGGCCGCGCTCACGGCCGGAGCGCTGTGCGCCTGGACCTTGGCCGCGTCCGGCCCCGTCCTCGAGCGCGAGCACCTTCCGTTCGCCCTCCGCCTGCTCTGGGCGTACTGCGTCGCCGTTCTGCCGCTCGCCCTGATGTCCGCCTCCGACGAGAACGCGTTCGTCGCCTTCGTCGGAGCCGCGCAGGTCCAGGTCGGCGTCCTGGCCCTGGCCGCCGCGCAAGCCGCCGACCTGCCCCCCCTGCCGAAGCAAGCCGCGCTCGCTTTTCTCGCCGCCGCCGCCGCCTGGGCCGTTCAACGGTCCTGGCTGAAAGCGCATCCCCCGAAGAGGTAAACCCCATGGCCAGCTCCACGACCGACACGAAGCAGATCATCTACTCCCTCATCGACGTGGGCCGCATCCACCCGCCGAAGAAGCAGGTGCTCAAGGGCATCTACCTTTCCTTTTATTACGGAGCTAAGATCGGAGTCCTTGGCGACAACGGCTCGGGCAAATCCACCTTGCTGCGGATCATGGCGGGCAAGGACACCGAGTTCACGGGGCAGATCACGCAGTCGAAGGGCTACACCGTCGGCCTGCTCGAGCAGGAGCCGCAGCTCGACCCCGAGAGGACGGTCAAGGAGACGGTCAGCGAGGGCGTGGCCGAGACGATGAAGCTCCTCTCTGATTACAATTCCATCAATGACCAGCTCGCCGATCCGGCCCTCACCCCCGAGGGCATGGAGAAGCTGCTCGATAAGCAAGGCAAGCTGCAGGAGCGCATCGACACGACCAACGCCTGGGAGATCGACAGCACGCTCGAGGTCGCGATGGACGCCCTACGCTGCCCTCCCTCGGACCAGAAGTGCGGAACCCTCTCCGGCGGTGAAAAGCGGCGCGTGGCGATGTGCCGCCTGCTGCTGCAAAAGCCCGACATCCTGCTCCTCGACGAGCCGACGAACCATCTCGACGCCGAGTCCGTCGACTGGCTCGAGCACCATTTAGCGGCGTATGAAGGAACGATCATCGCCGTCACCCATGACCGCTACTTTCTCGACAACGTGGCCGGATGGATTCTCGAGCTCGACCGCGGCGAGGGCATCCCTTATAAAGGAAATTACGCGTCCTGGCTCGAACAGAAGGGCGCGCGCCTGGCGCAGGAGGCGAAGTCCGAGACCAAGATGCAGAAGGCGCTGGCCGAAGAGCTCGAATGGGTGCGCGCGGGCGTGAAGGGCCGCCGCGCGAAGTCGAAGGCCCGCCTGTCGAACTACGACAAGATGCTCGAGGACTCGCAGAAGGAGACGAGCTACGACGACCTCGAGATCTACATTCCTCCGGGGCCCCGCCTCGGGGACGTCGTGATCGAGGCCAACGGCATCGCCAAAGCCTTCGGCGACAAGCTCTTATACGACAACCTCACGTTCAAGCTGCCGCCCAACGGGATCGTCGGCGTCATCGGGCCGAACGGCGCCGGCAAGACCACTTTGTTCCGCATGATCACGGGCCTCGACAAGCCCGACGGCGGGACCTTCAAGGTCGGAGAGACCGTCAAGCTCGGCTACGTCGACCAGAACCGGCAGCTCGACGGCGACAAGAACGTCTGGGACGTGATCTCCGACGGCCTCGACATGGTCAAGCTCGGCAAGGTGGAGATGCCGTCGCGCGCCTACGTCGGACGATTCAACTTCGTCGGGCAGGACCAGCAGAAGCTCGTGAAGAACCTCTCCGGCGGCGAGCGCAATCGCGTCCACATGGCCAAGATGCTCAAGGAGGGCGCCAACGTCCTTCTCCTCGACGAGCCGACCAACGACCTCGACGTCCACACGCTGCGCGCGCTCGAGGAAGCGATCCAGAAGTTCCCCGGCTGCGCCGTCGTCATCAGCCACGACCGCTGGTTCCTCGACCGCATCGCCACGCACATCCTCGCGTTCGAGGGCGACTCGTCGGTGACCTGGTTCGAAGGCAACTACCAGGCCTACGAGGAAGACAAGAAGAAGCGGCTCGGCGACGTGCAGCCCAAGCGCATCCATTACAAGAAGCTCACGCGCCACTGATGTCGGCGGCTGACGCCCTGGCTCGCGCCTATCCCGCGGCGCTCGCGGTGCTCCTCGCGGCCTGGCTGGCTTCGCTGCCGGCGGCGGTGGAACGCCTATTGCGGAAAACCACCTCCACGGAACGGAGAGGGCTCGCGGCGATCCTCCTTATCGCGCTGGGGCTGAGGCTGGCGGCGGGGCCCGCGCATCGGGTCTACGACGACGAGTTCGAGCACCTCGACATCGCTCATCACCTCGCCGCGGCCGGATCCTTTACGCAGACCCTCGTGGGCGGCCTCGACGGCTACGATGTGCGCGCCCGGCCGACGTGGCCCGGGGGGCACCATGTCGCGCTGGCCGCGATCTTCAAAGTCTTCGGCGGCGGCGAATACACCTCCTTCGTCTGGAGCGCGCTCCTCTCGGCCCTCTCCGCGCTGTTCGTGTTCTGGGCCGCGGCGGAGCTGTTCGACGACGGCCGCGGCGCGCTTGCGGCCGCCTTTATCTGGGCCTTGCTGCCTCTGGCCGTGCGCTATGGGCTGGCGAGCGACCTCACGAGCTCGTCCCTGTTCTGGAACGCGGCCGCGCTCGCGGCTCTGCACGCCCGCGAGAAGGAGCCGGGGCCGCGCCTCGACGCGTTCTCCGCCCTCACCCTCGCCTTCGCCGTCCAGGTCCGTCCCGAGAACATGCTCCTCGTCGGGTACGCCGTCCTGATGAGGACGCCGGCGCGCCTGCTGCTGCCCGCGCTCGCCGGAGCGGCGGTCCCCGTCGCCATCGCGCTGGCCAACCGCGCGGACGCGCTCCCCGGCTATTCCGCCGCGACGACGGCGCCGTTCTCGCACCTGGCGCGGCAGATCCTTCCCAACCTGCGCTACCTCGCCGAGCGCGCCGAGTTTTGGCCCCTCCTGCTCCCGGCCTTATTGGCGGCGTTCATGAAGCGGCCGGCGGCCCGCCTCGCCGCGCTGTCCGCGGCCTTCTTCGTCCTGTACGGATGCTTTTTTCGGGGGCGCTTCGATATGGGCACCGAGGACCGCTATGCGCTCACGGCGCTTCTGCCGCTCGCCGTCGCCGCCGCCGGCTCGCTGACGAGCGCGGCCGTCCCCGCGGCCTTGCTCGCGGCCGGCCTCTCCTGGGGCGCTCCGTCCGCGCCCGAGCCGGAGCACGAGGCCTCCCGCCGGTTCCTGGCGCGCTCGGCGCGCCTGATCCCGGAGCGCGCTTACGT
>JAHFCD010000002.1:18716-20545 GCA_023249695.1 Elusimicrobiota bacterium | reverse complement strand
GGAGGGAAATCGAGACGTCGATCGAGGGCAATAATACGACGCCGCCGACCGTGCCCAACCCCGATCAGGCGGTCAAGCGGGCGAAAGCGGTCCGGGTCGCTCCCGGCCTCAACACCGGCGTGTTCGGCCCCGACCGCGCTGCTCCGGATCTGGAAGGACGAGCCTCCGCGATGGACGGCCTCAAGGCCACGGCCGGCGGCCCGACGAGGCAGCCGGGTCAGCCGGGCCAGACGGGTCGAAGATCCCCGGAGGAGATGGCCGCCTTGATCGCCGATCTCAACGCGGCGCATCGCGCGGGGAGGGACGGAGCGAACCTGCCGCCCGTGACGTCCAAGGCTCCGCCGCCGTTGGGGGTGGACGTGGAGCCTCCGGTGGAGTTCCAGTCCCTGGGAAGCGTCGAGGTGGCGCCGGCGCCCGGCGCCCTCGATCGCGCCGCGTCGCTGGCGTCGCGCGACGCGCCGACGGTCGCCGCGGACCTCAAGCAGATTCACGACAGCCTGCAGAACGCGGAGCTTCCCACCGCTCAGGCCCTCAACGACAACAACCCCGACGCGATCCGGCAGTTCTTCGTCTGGCTGCGCACCGCCAAGGAGGACGACATGCCGGCGATCGACTACACGATCCTTCCCAAGGGCGAGGTCGGCCACTACGAGCTCGGCCTGCTCAGCAAGGGCGACATCAAGGTCAACCACTTCGTCCGGAACGCGCCGGCCAACGCGCGCGCCTCGGTGGTCGTCCATGAGCTGTATCACTACTGGGATAAGAAGGTCGCTCGGAACTACTATCCGAACGTGAGCTACGGCGTCATCGATCCCGCGAACAAGCACATCCACGAGTACGACGCGTATCTCGCCACCTCCCTCTATTGGCAGATGGTGAAGAAGGAGGGCGACTCGTCGCCGCTCGCGCGCCTGCTCGACCGCATACCGACGGACCAGGGCCAGGTCCGGGAGCTGGTCAACGGGGCCGTGGGAGCCAAGTGATGAGGCTCCCGCTCCTGGCCGTCCTGATCCTGTCCTCCGCCTGCTCCAAGGCGCCAAGCTACGAGCCCTATAGCGACGCGGGCGCCGGCTTTTCCTTCGAGGCGCCGAAGGGCTGGCCGCGAGACGCCGATCCTTCGCCGACGGGCAAGCCCGTCGTGACGACCGAGTTCATCGGCGACGCCGAGCCCCAGGACGAGGGCTTGGCGCTCGGCGCCGTGCTGACGGTGACGCGCCTGTCGCGCAAGGCGGGCGAGAAGATCCTGGCGCCGACGAAGGCGCTGTTTCCCGACGACGCGCCGACGGCCGCCGAGTCCAAGCCCTACTCCCGGGATTACGAGCATGGCGGCCCCACGCCGCTGCACCAGGACGCGGCCGCGATCCCGATGCGCGTCGAAGGCCGGGTCTTCCGCACGCGCGACGCGTTCTTCGTCGTCGAGCTGCGCGGCGTGCGCGCGAAGTTCGACAAGAACCGCCACGCGCTCGAGCGCGCGCTGGCGAGCTTTCGCCCGTCGTAGACAACCTCGTCGCAAAGCGTTTCCACGGATGTGACGGCGGCCGTGCCGAGCCGCGACCTACACTGAATTAGGGTCGCACGGAGGCACCATGCATCATCCCAAAACGCTGCGGCGGCCGCCCGTTCACCGGGCGCTCGAACCGCGACCGCCCGCGCCGGTCCTCCCGGCCGGGCTGGATTGGGGCGCCTCCGGCTGGGCGGGCCTCATCGCGGGGGCGGCCTTCATTTTGCTCCAGACGTTCGCCGGCACCGTCTTCGGCGGCGGCGGAAGGACCGAGGCCGTGCGCCGCCTCGCTTCGATCGCGCTCGGGGAAGGCGCGCTGGCGGGGGGC
>JAHFCD010000002.1:14639-18706 GCA_023249695.1 Elusimicrobiota bacterium | reverse complement strand
GTTTCTCGCGGCGGCGGCCGTGCACATCCCCTTGTCCTTGATCTACGCGAGGATCCTGGCCGCGATTGTCCACGGCATGGCGATGGCGCGCGCGCTCGCCGTCGGCGCGCTGTTCGGCGCGGGGCTGTATTTCTTGAACTACCACGTGATCTCGGGTATTTTCCCGTGGTTCGTCTCGGCGCGGGGCGCGGCGGCGTTGATCGCGCATCTCGCCTTCGGCCTGCTGGCGGCGGGAATCTACACGGGGCTGACGCGGCCGGAGCCTCCGCCCGCTTAGGCCAAGCGGCCGGATTTGAGGAAGGCCGCCAGGCGCGGGCGCTCGAACAGCCCGTGGCGCCGCGCGAGACGGTAGAGGATCGTCGCGCCGGCGGCCTCGCCCAGGACGTTCCCCAGCGTCAGCCAGCTGATGATGGGGCCGCGCACCGGCGGCGGGAAATCGCCGAGCAGCGGCCAGAACAGGATGGCCGGATTGTCGCCGCGCCACATGCTGTCGCACAGGAAATGGCCGGCGTAGCAGCCCCACAGCAGGAGCGCCGGCTTCAGCCGCCGCTTGGCGAGCAGCAGCGCGGCCAGCACGATCAGCGAGAAAAGGAAGGTGTGGCCGAAGCCGCGCGTGTTGTGATGGACGAGGGCCGGGAACAGGCGCGACACCGGCTTGTCGAGCAGGTCCGGGCCCAGCGCGAGCACGGCCGCCCAGCGCGAATCCACGTCGCGATCGACGGCGTGCGTGGCCGCGACCGTCAGGCCGGCGTGGCCGAAGACGAACACCGCGTCAGCGCAGTTGGCCGTCGATCCAGAAGATCAGCGCGAGGGTCGCGATGAGCCCGCCGAGCGCCAGGGCGCCGAGCACGCCGACGCCGGCCAGCGCGCCGACGAGCAGCCACCCGGCGAGGCCGAGCGGCGTCCACGAGGTCATCATCATGATGCCGAGGCCGATCACGCCGCCCGCGATGCCCCACGCGAAGAACGAGGAGGCGGCCTTCTTCGACGAGCGCCAGGTGCGGTCCCAGCGCCGGTTGGCTTCCTGGTCCACGACCGGCGCGGGGATCGGTCCGCCGCTCTTCGCCGAGCGGTAGGCGACGACGAGGCTGCGGAAGTAGCCGACCCAGCCCGCGATCGTCGCCGCGAAAGCCGCGGCGATGGTCGCGGGAAGGACGTTGGCCATGCGGATCCAGCCGTCGGACAGGGCGGCCTCGCCCTCGGGGAACTGGAAGCGGTCCGTGAGCTGGTTCAGGCGCTGCAGCTCGGCGCGCAGGGCGCCGTACGTCCAATGGTCGAAGAACTTCTGGACCGGCCCGCCGATGTCGGCGAAGCGGAACGCGAAGGAGACCGACGCGGTCAGCGCGTACGGAAGCGCCGCGAGCACGCCCGCGACGACGCCGATCAGGCCGAAGATCACGCCGAGGACGAGCGCGACGGTCTTGAGGAGCAGGTTGCCGAGGAAGCCCAGGGCTCCCGTGTGCTTGAAGTCGTCGGCGACGACGTGCTTGAAGTACGGGCGGCCGAGCAGAAGCGCGCCGAAGGCGGCCGAGCCGAACACGCCCGACACGAGACCGGCGAACAGGCCGAACACGAAGGGCACGACGCGGCGCAGGACCTTCATCGCGGTCTCGAAGGCGGTGCGCAGGAAGGGAAGGATTTCGTAGACGACCTGGCGCGCGCCTTCGTAGGCGGCGACCGACACGGCGGCGGCGGCTCCGAACGCCGCTCCGGCGCCCGCCCAGACTGCGCCGAGCAGGCCGCCGACGAGTGCGTACAAGGGCGTCAGGCCGACGGCTTTCCCGGCCGCGGTCCAATAGTCGAGCGAGCGGACGAAGCCGGCCATCGCGTGATCGCCGACGCTGGGGACGAGGCGCTTATAAAGGATGGGCTGCGACAGCGCGAGGCCGATCGACGACGCGCCGACCGGAACGCCGGCGTAGACCGCCGCGCCGAGAAGCCAGAGCTTCCAGCCGGCGAGGCCCGCGAGCCACGCGGGACCGAAGGCGATCGCGGCGGCGACGCCGGCGCCGAGGCCGAGCGCGCCGAGCAGGGCCGCGAGCCACACCGGCGACTTGCCCACGGGAGCCTCTTCGGCCTTCGGGGCGGGCGCGGACGGCTGCGTCTCCTCGGTGGAGGGGGCCGCGGCCTCGCTCTTGGGGGTCTCGAGCTTCGCGTCGGCGAGGCTGCGCGCGTACGCCGCGCCGCCGGAGATCAGGAGCGCGATCGTGGACGGGATCGCGGCGAGCAGGAAGCTCGCGGAGCGCACATACAGGCGCCAGATCGGCATTTCCGCGCCTTCGCCGGAGAGCGTGATCTCGGTGACGCGGCGCGCGCGCTTGAGCGCGTCGGGCAGCGAGCGGCGCTCCCAGGTCTTGAAGTAGTTCTCGGAGTTCCAGCCGGTCTCCGCCCAGCGCACGCCGAGGGCGAGGCCGTGCGTCAGCGCGACGGGAAGGCCGAACACCGCGCCGGCGGCGAAGGCGAGGCCGAACGCCGCGGCCGCGGGGAGGACCAAGGTGAGGCCGAGGAGCACGCCGAAGCCGATCTGGGCCTCGGACGGCTTCGAGCGCAGGCCGTCCTCGCGCTCGAAGATCTCGCCGACGGGGCGGAACAGGTTCGAGGCGACGAACCAGCCGGACTTGAACACGCCCGCGATGGTCCCGAAGAGGACGCCGAAGACGAACGGCACGACGTTCTTGATCACCTCGAGCGCCCAGTTCAGGAAGCGCTTGAGGGCGGGGAGGAACTGCGTGATCACGGCCATGAAGCCGGTCCACGCGGCGGCGGCGGGCTTGGCGGCGGCGCCTTGAAGGCCGCCGAGGATCGCCGACGGCGCCGCGGAGACCGCGCCGAGCACCGTGGGGATCGCGAGAGCGACGATGGACTCCGACGCGCGGGGCGCGGCGTCGCCGCGCAGCGCGGCGGCGGTGCGGGCGCCGGCGTCGGTCCAGCCGCCGAACGACTGCTTGGCGGCCAGCGAGCCTTCGCCGATCGCCCCGGAGAACAAGCCTTTCCACGCCTGCGGCTGGCTCAGCGCGAGGCCGAGGCCGGTGCCGGCGAGGCCCGCGAGAGCGAGCAGGCCGAAGTCGAGCAGCACGAGGGGCGCTACGAGGAAATAGCCGAGCGCCGCGACGCCGACGGCGGCGCCGATCATTCCGAGCACGGCGGGCAGGATGAAGCCGGGGCGGGAGGCGACCGCGGCCTCGGTCCCGGTCTCGTCGGTTGAGCGCGACGACGAGTCGGCGCGCTTGGCGTCCGTGCCGTTGAACGCGGAGATCGACGCGCGGACGATGGTCGCGATCGAGACGAACGGCAGGAGGATCGCCGTATAGAGGGAGATCAAGGTCCCGTTGAGCACGCGCGTCGTGCGCGCGGCGAGCGACAGGTTGTCCTTGACGAGAGGGAAGCCGCGCTCCATCAGCGCGTGGAAGGCTCCGTCGTTCTGCACGGTCTTCATCCAGCGCGTGAAGAAGGTCTCCGCGGAATCGTTGACGCCGGACCATGAGAAGGCGAGCTCGAGCGCGCCCATGACGACATGCACGGGGCTCGACAGCAGGCCGATCACGGCGCCGACGGCGCCGGTGACGAGGACCGCCGCGAGGGCCGCCAATTGCGTCAGGCGGTAGCCGATCCAGCCGGGCAAGGTCGCGGGCTTGTAATCGCTTTCGAACGCGTCGCGCGCGATCGGGCCGGCGAGCATGACCGCGCCCGCGGCGGCGCCGAAGAACGCCGTCTTGAGGGCTCCGCCGATGAAGCCGCCGATGAAGGGGAAGATGCGCACGATGAAGCGGCCGAGGAAGCGGAACACGCGGGCCATCCACGGAAGGAAGCCGACGATCACTTCGCGGGCGCCGCGGAACGCCGCGAGGAAGGGCGTGCCGACCAGGCGGTAGGCCGCGCCGAGGACGGAGGCGATCGGGGACATCACGTAGCCGGCGAGGACGAACAGCCAGGCGATGACGGGGTACTTCAGGATGTTGGCGGAGAGGTCCTTCTTCATGGCCTCGTCCGTGGACCCGCCGCGCAGGACGGAGTCGAAGATAAGGCCGAAGCGGGCCCAGAAGCGGAAGGTCATCGCGCCGGCGGCG
>JAHFCD010000002.1:0-14629 GCA_023249695.1 Elusimicrobiota bacterium | reverse complement strand
CAGGACGAGCGCGGGGACGGCGACGAAGGGGGCCAGGAAGCCGCCGAGAACGGCGACGGCCCAGGCGGAGGTGTACCAGGCGGCGGCGGCGCCGGCGGCGGCGAGGCCGAGGCCGATGCTGACGCGGGAGCGGCTCGGGGCCTTCGGCGTCTCGTTGGACGGGGGGACGGGCGGCTGGGAATCGGAGACGGCGGCGGCGGGGAGTGCGGCGGGGGCGAGCGCGGACGGGGCCGATTCGCCCGCGGCGAATCGCCCGATGGACGCGGCGGCGGGGACGGCGAGGGTTCCTTTATAAGAGGCCGCGCCGTCGAAAAGGCGGGAGAGGGTCGCGAACAGGGCGATGGGCTCGGCCGAAGGGGCCGATTCGCCGGAGGGGACCTTGGCGAGAGCGACGCCGGCGTCGACGAGGGCGGACGCGGCCTGCTCGGCGGGGGCGGCGGCGGGAGCGAGGGCGGGCGCGGCGGCGATGACGGAAACGGATTTCGCCGCGGCCGGAAGGAGAGGCGACTTGAACGAGAGCGGCATGACGGAGAGAGGCAGCGGGGCCTGGGCGTCTTTAACGGCGACGGAGGGGGTCATCGGCGTGGGGACGGCGCCCAGGGCGGACAGAGACGGGTTGAGGCCGAGGGAGGCGTTCGGAGTCAGCACGGCGTTCGCCGAGGGGAGATTCATCTCCACGCGAACGGGGGCTCCGCCGTTCACGGTTCCGCCGGTCGTTCCGACCGTCGTCCTCATTTGGGCGACGGCTTGGTAGACGCTCAAGCCCGGAGCGGATTGGATCAAAACGAAAGACAAAAATGACGCGACGAAGCGGCAAAACGTGGAGCGGGAAAAGTTGGCCATGGGGGATTCTATCGCGTAACCTTTGTTATCCGTACGGGTCCTGGGACCCAGGACCTATCAAGTTTTTTGCCCCAGATATTTCTGGGCCCTGCGTAGGACCCCGGCACTCTGGACTTAAGAGGGGCAAGATTATTAAGATACTTCTCGACGGAGGAGGCCCGAAGGCGGCGATACAAGCTGTCCCGGGATAATTCGTCGCGCCGCTAAAATCAAATGGAGGGAAGATGACCCCCAGACGCCATGGAGCCGTTGATTCAATGACCGCCAAGAAGACGTCCCGCTCCGCCGCCCCCGCCCGCCCCAAGGTCTCCGACTACTACGGCTGCAACGTGTTCGGCCTCGAGACCATGAAGCTCCTTCTCCCGAAGGCCACCTTCCATAAGGTCCAGGAAGCCGCCGCCAAGGGCGAACGCCTCGACCTCGACTCCGCCAACGCCGTGGCCTCGGCCATGAAGACGTGGGCGATTCAGAAGGGCGCCTCCCATTATTGCCATTGGTTCCAACCGCTGACCGGCGCGACCGCCGAGAAGCACGACGCCTTCATCGACCCGACCGGCAACGGCAAGGTCCTCGAGACCTTCACGGGCGCGATGCTGACGCAGGCCGAGCCCGACGCGTCCTCCTTCCCGTCCGGCGGCCTGCGCGTGACGTTCGAGGCGCGCGGCTACACCGCCTGGGATCCGACCTCTCCCGCGTTCATCCTCGAGAGCGAGACCGGCTCCACGCTGTGCATTCCGACCTGCTTCGTGTCTTACACGGGCCACGCCCTCGACACGAAGACCCCGCTGCTGCGCTCGATCGCCGCGCTCGACAAGGCCGCGCTCGGCATCCTGTCTTTGTTCCAGAGCGACGCGAAGAAGGTCGTCGCGACCCTCGGCGCGGAGCAGGAATACTTCCTCATCGATAAGGAGTACTACGACGCGCGCCCCGACCTCCTGCTCGCGGGCCGCACCTTGTTCGGCGCCGGCTCTCCCAAGGGCCAGCAGCTCGAGGACCATTACTTCGGCGCGATCAAGGACCGCGTGTTCTCGTTCATGACCGACTTCGAGAGCGAGAGCTTCAAGCTCGGCATCCCGCTCAAGACCCGCCACAACGAGGTCGCGCCTCACCAGTACGAGTGCGCCCCCGTCTTCGAGGAGGCGAACGTCGCCGTCGACCACAACCAGCTCGTCATGGACATCATGAAGCGGGTCGCGGAGCGCCACGGCCTCGCCGCGCTGACCTACGAGAAGCCCTTCGCGGGCGTCAACGGGTCGGGCAAGCACAATAATTGGTCTCTTGGGACCGATACCGGTAAAAACCTGCTCTCGCCCGGCGCCACCCCGCACGAGAACCTGCAGTTCCTGACTATCCTCGTCTCGATCATCAAGGCGGTCCACACGCACAGCCTGCTGCTGCGCGCGTCGATCGCTTCCTCGGGCAACGACCACCGCCTCGGCGCCAACGAGGCGCCTCCCGCGATCATGTCGATCTTCCTCGGCGCCCAGCTGACGAAGGTCCTCAACGACCTCGAGAAAGGCGCGGTCACCAAGGGCACGGACCCGCAGTGGATCTCGCTGGGAATCGACCAGATTCCCGCCGTGATCAAGGACAACACCGACCGCAACCGCACCTCGCCCTTCGCCTTCACCGGCAACAAGTTCGAGTTCCGCGCGGTCGGCGCGTCCGCCAACAACGCGATCCCGATGTCGACGCTCAACTCGATCGTCGCGGCTCAGTTGATCGCCACTAAAAAGGAAATCGACGCGGCGCTCAAGAAGGGCAAGTCGCTCAAGGAAGCGGTGCTCGGCACGCTCAAGCAGTATTACACCGACTCGAAGGCCGTCTGCTTCGAGGGCAACGGCTACTCCGAGGAGTGGGTCGTCGAGGCCAAGAAGCGCGGCCTGCCCAACGAGAAGACGACGCCCTCCGCCTTGAAGGGCTTCGCCCTGAAGAAGTCGGTGTCCCTGTTCGCCAAGCTCGGCGTCCTCACCGAAGAGGAGACGCACTCCCGCTACCACATCCTCCTCGAGAAGTACGCCAAGGACATCGACATCGAGGCCAAGCTGATCGCCGAGATGACGACCACCCTGTTCGTCCCGGCCGCGGTCGAGTACCAGAACGAGCTCGCGAAGAACCTCGCGGGCCTGTCGGCGGCGGGCATCAACTCCCCGGCGCAGGCGTCCCTGCTCCGGGCGGTGTCCGAGAAGGTCGAGCGCGCGCTCGTCGCCGTCGATGAGCTCAAGCTCGCCCTCGGCAATGCCGAGGCTCTGACCGACGTCGAGGACAAGGCCTTCGCGTACTGCGACAAGGTCAAGCCTTACTTCGACAAGGTGCGCGTCGAGATCGACGCGCTCGAGCTTCTGCTGCCGGCCTCCACTTGGCCGCTCCCGAAGTACCGCGAGATGCTGTTCCTGATGTAAGAGGTTTTAAATGCCCAGCAAAGACGAGGTTTTGAAGGCGCTGTCGACGTGCATCGAGCCGGAGCTTCACAAGGACATCGTGAGCCTCGGCATGGTGCAAAACCTCGTCGTGGAAGGGGGGGTGGTGAGCTTCGACTACGTGCTCACCACCCCCGCCTGTCCGCTCAAGGGCATGATGCAGCTCGAGGCGGAAGAGGCGATCAAGAAGGTCGCCGGCGTGAAATCCGTCAAGATCAACATGACGGCCTCGGTCAAGAAGGACGCGCGGCTGGAGAACATCCTGCCGCCGGGCGTGAAGAACCTGATCGCGGTCGCCGCCGGCAAGGGCGGCGTGGGCAAGTCCACCGTCGCCTCGAACATCGCCGTGTCGCTCGCCCTCGACGGCGCGCGCGTCGGCCTCATGGACGCCGACATTTACGGTCCGAACCAGCCCCAGATGATGGGCGTCTCCGGCTACAAGCCGATGGCCGGCGCCGACAACAAGATCGAGCCCGCGGAGAACCACGGCGTGAAGGTCATGTCCATGGGCTTCCTCATGGACCCCGACGCCCCGGTCATCTGGCGAGGACCGATGCTGCACGGCGCGATCACTCAATTTCTGAAGGACGTGAAATGGGGCGAGCTCGACTACCTCATCCTCGACCTGCCGCCGGGTACCGGCGACGTCCAGTTGACGCTTTGCCAGACCGTGCCGATCGCGGGCTCCGTCATCGTGACGACGCCGCAGTCGATCGCGCTGTCCGACGTGCGCAAGGCCGTCGCCATGTTCAAGAAGCTCAACGTGCCCATCCTCGGCGCCATCGAGAACATGTCCGGCTTCGTCTGCCCGCATTGCTCGAAGGAGAGCAAGATTTTCGCGGAAGGCAGCGCCGCCGCCCTGAAGAAGAACCACGGTATCGATCTTCTCGGCACGATTCCTTTGGATCCGAAGATCGGCCAGGCCAGCGAGGACGGCAAGCCCCTAGTCCTCTCGCACCCCGACTCCGCTCCGGCCAAGGCCTTCCGCGAAGCCGCCCGCAAGGTCGCCGCCCAGGTCAGCATCCGCAACGCCACCAGCCGCCCTCTCGAAATCAAGCTCGTCAAAGCGTAAATCAGAAAGAAGGTGTCAGGCCTAACGGTAATGACAGTATTTTGTCCTAAACACTGTCATTACCGTTAGGCCTGACACCAAGATAAAGGAGAACATATGACCACCGCCACCGCCGCCCCCGAGACCACCCCGATCGCCGTCGGCGCCGTCGCGCCCGACTTCAAGCTGCCCGATTCCGAGAAGAAGGAGTGGACGCTCTCCGAGTTCAAGGGCAAGAAGCCCGTCGCCCTGTTCTTCTACCCGCTCGATTTCTCCCCCACCTGCTCCAAGGAGAACGCGTGCTTCTCCCAGGACCTTTCGCGCTACGAGCAGTTCGCGCAGGTGTTCGGAATCTCCGTCGACTCCGTCTGGTCGCACAAGGCGTACAAGGCGCAGATGGGCCTGAAGCACACGCTTCTCGCCGACATGCACCGCGCCGCGATCAAGGCGTACGGCCTGTTCCATCCCGGCGGGAACATCTCGCAGCGCGCCACCGTCCTGATCAACAAGGACGGCAAGGTCGCATGGGTGAAGGTCGAGGGCGACATCACCAAGGAGCGCGACTACAAGGAGCTCGAGGCTCAGCTCGCGAAGCTCGCTTAAGCCTTAAGACGGGCGGTATTTTCTTAAGAAAACGCCGCCCGTCGAAGAACGCGCCCCCTCGATTCGACTTAGGCGAATCGAGGGGGCGCTTCGTTTCGGCTAGCGGCCTTTGTAGGCGGCCTCGAGTTCCTTTATATTGATCTTGACCATGAGCATCATGGCCCGCATGACGCGGTCGGCTTTTTTCCGGTCCTTGTCCATGAGCATCTTGGGGAGGATGTCCGGGACGATCTGCCATGACATCCCGAACTTGTCCTCGAGCCAGCTGCAGGCCACTCCCTTGCCGCCCTTCGAGAGCTTGTCCCAGTAATAGTCGACCTCCTTCTGGTTCTTGCAGGCCACGGTGAACGAGACGGCGGGCGTGAACTTGTACTCGGGGCCGCCGTTGAGCGCCAGGTACTCCTGACCGTTCAGCTTGAAGTAGATGGTCAGGACCGAGCCGGCTTTCTCGCCTCCGGCTTCGGTCCAGCGCCCGATGCGCTGGATCTTCGAGTTCTTTTTGAAGACCGACAGGTAGAACTTCACGGCCGCCTCGGCGTTGCCGTCGTACCATAGGCAGGGGATTATCTTTTGCATGGGGATTTAGAGCACCCGCGACGACCCTCGGTCAATTGCCGGAATGTCCCGTCTCAGCGGGCGGGCTTGTAGCCGGGAAGATCCTTCGCGGCCGGGGCGTGCGCGATCGCCAGCGCTTCGGCGATGGCCGCCTCGAAGTCGGCGCGCGTCGGGTAGGTCTTGAGGCGGGCGCGAAAGTACTGCGCCCATTGGAACTCCGCGAAGGGAACGGGGGATTTGTCGTAGCCGCCGCGCTTGCGGACCTGCCAGGCGACGCTGCGGTAGGGGTCGTCGGCGAGGCTGCGCACGTCCTCGGGCAGATGGTTCGGGTCGTGCGGCCCCGCGCCGAACTGGTCGCGGTCGTAGAATAGGCCCATCGCGCGGGCCACCGCGTAGAACTGTTCGCGGGGCAGGTTTTTGAGGCGGGCGTGCAGCTCGTCGTCTAAATAGCGGTGCGTGTACGCGTCGTCGATGGCGGCTTCCCAGGCGGCGCGCGTCTCGTGGTGATGGTCCACCGGCCGCTTGCGGCCCTTGTAGTCCTCGATGATCGGCACCGAGCGCTCCTTGAGCCACGCGTCCGCTTCCTTGGGCTTCATGTCGCGGAGGTCCTTGGCTTTTTCCAGGACCTCGATCATCCCGGCGGGGATCTGCATCGGCTTGAGGTCGAGGACGCGGGTTTTCTTCGGCTCGGGGTCGGCGTTGAGGTGGTCGTTCTTCAGCCGCATCAGCCCGAGCGCGGCGGCCGCGGACTTGTCCTGGTCGCCTTCCATGAGATCGGAGACGAGGCGCGCGAACTCGGCGGCGCTCTTCGTCAACTCGCCGGCGGCGCGCGCGGTGCCCGGCGCCTGAGGCCGCTCGTCGGAGGACGGGGCCGGGATCGGCGCCGCGGCCAGCGCCCGCGCGGGGGCTAGCGCCGGGACGGCCATAGGAGCGGGGATGGACGCGGCGAGGGACGGCGTGAGAGACAGGGCGGGCGCGGAGAAGCTGATCGCGCCCGGCCCGAGGGCGACCGGCGTGGGCGCGGCCGAGGCCGCTCCGAGGCCGGGCCCGGCGGGGCGCACGGCGATCGTCTGCGCGTTCGCGGCGGTCGACAGGCAGGCGAGGGCCAGGATCAATCTCATCGGGATAAGATACGAGCTTTTCGCCGAAAGCGCGACGGCGAAAGGTCCCAGGAGCGAGGCGTTAAAGGCCCTAGGTCGGTTGGGCCCCGGACAGGCGTCCTACGCGAACCGCCGGATGGCCCGACGGATGCTCGCGATGAGCGCGTCGACCGCCTTGGGAAGGACCCGGCCGCGGCGCTTGAACCAGAAGATCTCGCGATGGATCGGCGGCCCTTTCAGGGCGACAACCACCCCCCGTTTGCGGTCTTCCTCCATGACGAGATCAGGCAGCACGCCGACGCACAGCCCGCTCAGGACGAAGCGCCGGTGCGTTTCCAGGAATTCGGCCTCGTACTGGATTTCGCGCGGATGCTTCCGGTCCGGGTAGCCGTCGGCGCTGGCCTCCCCGGGCGCCGCGCGGAACGGGCGCGGGGCGATGAACGATTCGCCCGCGAACTTCTTCGCGGCATACACATGCGAGCGCAGGCGGCCGAGAGAATGCGATTCGACCGCCGGGTCGTCGAGGTCCGTGTATTGAAAACCGAAGTCCACCTGATCTTTCTTGAGGGCCTCGGCGAGGGCGGCGGGCTCGAGCTCGAAGAAGCCGAAGCGCGTGGCCCCGTAGCGGGCCTTGAACTCGCCCAAAGGGCCGGGCAGGAGATAGTTCGTGATCATCTCGCGGCTGGCGACGCGCAGCAGCGCCGGAGCCTGAGCCTCGCCGTCGAGCTCGAGGCGGGCGCGCTCGACCTCGTCGAAGATCCGCTCCGCTCGCGTCTTGAGGGCTTCGCCGAACACCGTGAGCGCCACGTGCCGCTTGGTGCGCGCGAACAGCTTCTTCTTGACCGAGCGCTCGAGCAGGGCGACGCTGCGGCTCACCGCGGAGGGGGAGACGCCCAGGCCGGCCGCCGCGCGCGTGAAGCTGAGCTCTCGCGCGACCTCGAGGAAGTACTTGAGCTGGTAGAGGTCCACGGCCTATTGTGACTTAAACGCAATACAGCTGTACAGTTTATGTACTGGATGGAATAGGGCGTCCCATGCGATAGTTTCTCTAGGCGTCATGGAGGCGATATGAAGGCGATAGCGTTGGTTCTGATGAGCATAATGGCGGTTCCGGCCGGGGCCGAGGAGACGGGGGACGTGCTCGCCGCGCCGCTGGCGGCGCTCCAGACGGCGGTGAAGGCGTCCAACGCGAAGTCCGCGCTGGCGACGGTCAGCGACCGGACGACGACGGTGAACGCCGCGCTCAACGCCCAGACCGTGAAGTGCTCGCGGGCGGACTACTCCGAGCCGATGCTCAAGGTCCTCGTCCCGGCGCTCGCGGACCTGACCGTCCTGAATCACCGCAACACCCGCGAAGGCGCGCCCTGCGTGTCGGCCGGCGCCTGTGGCGAAAGAGGCCCCCAGGACATACTGAAGACGGGGGAGGGCGTGGACGCGATCAAGGTTCGCGTGATCCTGCGCAAGGAGACCGCGATGGAGGGCGAGATCTGCCGGGTGACCCTGATCGAGACGGTCGCGACGACGATCCGCGGCGTGACCTTCAGCCATGAGCGGGCGCAGGCCGTCGCGGAACGCACGGCCGCCGACTGCCGGTAGGCTCGGCGATCGCGAGCCCCCGGTGCGATTCGCCGCGGCGAATCGGCCGGGGGCGCTTTTTGCCATAATGCACCGTGATTCTCACGAGCAAGGAGATCGCGTGGTGCGCCGTGGCGGGGATCGGCTGCGACGCGATCGGCGGCGTGTACCTGACCTATGAGCTCCTCGGGGGCCGGAGCGGGCCGCTTGGGCTGGGCGTGCGCGTGGCCACCTACGGGCTGATCTTCGGCCTCGGCTACGGCCTCGTGTTCGGTCCGTTCTTCGGGGCGGTGGCCGGCGTCGGCCTCGGCGGGATCCTTGCGCTCGAGTTCTGGCGCGTCGCCTATCATCAGCGCAAGTACGGCAGCTCGCCGCTGTTCCATCTGCCGTATTTCGGCGTCGCGCGCGGCCTCCTCCTCGGTTTCGCCTGCCTCCACCGCTTCGGGCGCGAGTTCGCCTTCGTGTTCGGCGCGCTCAACGCGCTGCTCCTCGCGATCGTGTACCGCCTGCGCTACGCCCCGACCTATGACTACGAGGCGGGCGCGGGTGCGTCCTTCCGCCTCCGCGCCTGGAAGTCGGGTCTCGTGCGCGCCTTCGCCGTCGGTCTGGCGGGCGCGCTGACCGGCTGGTTCGAATCGCGCAGCTTCGGCGCCTTGGGCTTCGGCCTGACGATCGGGCTGACCGTCGGGGCCGTCAGCGCGCTGGTCGGGGCGGTCAGCCCGCGCTTCGAGTGGTGGATCGAGAATCTCCCCGAGCGTCAGCTCGCGGTGATCGGCTTGGCGATGATCGGGCTGGGCCTGACGCTCCAATCCATCCAGTATCTGGTCGTCATCTTCGGACTGCGCTAGGAAGCCACATGAAAAGCTCGATCGACGCGAAGACCTTGACCGTGCTCGTCACCGGGGCGACCTCCGGCTTCGGAGCGGCCGTCTGCCGCCGCTTCATCAAGGAGGGCGCGAAGGTGATCGCGACCGGCCGCCGCGCGGACCGCCTGAAGGCCTTGAAGCGGGAGCTCGGGCCGCGCTGCCGCATCGCGGAGTTCGACGTCCGGGAACGGCGGCAGGTGACGGCGGCGCTCGACGCGCTGCCCAAGGAGTTCGCCAAGATCAACGTCGTCGTGGCCAACGCGGGCCTGGCGTTGGGGCTTGGGCCGGCGCAGGAGGCCGACCTGGAGGATTGGGACGCGATGATCGCGACTAACATCAACGGCCTGCTCTACACCGTGCGCGCGGCCCTGCCCGGCATGGTCAAACGCGACGAGGGGCACGTGATCCTGCTCGGATCGGTCGCCTCGGACTTCCCGTATCCGGGCGGCAACGTTTATGGCGCGACCAAGGCGTTCGTGAAGCAGTTCGGGCTGAACCTGCGCGCCGATCTGCTCGGCTCCAACGTGCGGGTGACGAGCGTCGAGCCGGGCCTGGCCGAGACCGAGTTCTCGCTGGTGCGATTCAAGGGGGACGCCGATCTGGCCGGCCGGCCGTACCAGGGGATCGACCCGCTGTCCGCCGACGACGTCGCCGAGACGATCTTCTGGTCGGCCACCTTGCCGCGCCGTGTGAACATCAATCGCCTGCAGGTGATGCCGGTGATGCAGGCGTTCGGACCGTTCGCCTTCAAGCGCAAGACGGCCTGAGGCGCAACGAGGCCGACGCGGCGGCTGGCCGCGCCGGCTTCCTCTACGCGGTCGATGATCATCACCGCGCCAACGCCTCCTGTTTCAACATCGAGCGAAGCTGCTCGCGCAGCTTGGGCTCTATCTTGTAGCCGTGCTTGGACGTTGCATGGTACTCCGCGATCTCCAGAACCTCCTCCTCCTTGCCGGAGAAGGCCAACGTGCACTTCGACTCCGGGTAATCGCGGCAATCCAAGATCACCCTCTCTTTGCTGTCCATAAGTCTCACCTTCCGGGGCCGGAGCCCGACGGAGACGCCGGCTCTCGTTGATAGTGTACCTCCGCGTCGCCGGGGGGCTTTGTAAAGCTTTTGCTTCCGGAGCAATTGGTAAAATGGAGCATGCCTTCCTTGCCTGAATCCCTGCGTTCGGCGGCCCGTCGCGGTCGTTGGACCCCGGAGCGAACGGCCCGACTCGCGGCGGATCTGCCCAAGGTCGAGACGCACCTGCACCTCGACGGGGCGCTGTCGCCGGAGACCGTGTTCCGCCTGGCCCAAACGACGCCGCAATCGCCGCTGCGCGGCCTCAGCGTGTCGGAGATACGGCGGAAGGTGGTCGTGGATCAGCCGCGCGCGACGCTGTCCGCGGTCCTCGACGCCTTTCATGCGTTCTATCCGCTGCTGCGCTCGGCGCCGGCCGTCGAGCTCAGCGCCTATGAGCTGGCGCGGGACTGCGCGCGGCAGAACATACTGTACGCCGAGGTCCGCTTCGCGCCCTCGCTTCAGCAAACCGCGGATTTTCCGATGAAGGCCGTGCTCGACGCCGCGCTGCGCGGCCTGGAGCGGGGCCGCGCGGACTTCGGCGTCGGCAGCGGCGTCATCGTCTGCCTGCTGCGCCCGTTCGCCGTGGTGGACCGTTCGGCCAACGCGGCGATGGCGGCGCTCGCCGTGGACTACGCGGGGCGCGGCGTCGTCGGCCTCGACGTGGCCGACGCGGGGCCGGGGGACCAGGCGCTGTCCGAGTACGGGGATTGGCTGCGGCGCGGGCGCGCGGCCGGCCTCGGCCTGACCGCGCACGCCGGCGAGTCTCCGCGCGGCGGCGAGATCGAGGATGCGCTCGAGATCGGCGTGGACCGCATCGGCCACGGGATCATGCTGCGCGAGCGGCCGGATCTGCTGAAGGAGGTCATACGGCGGGGCGTGGTCGTCGAGGTCAATCCCACGTCGAACATCCGGACCGGCTCCGTCGCCTCGTACCGGGAGCATCCGGCGCGAGCGTGGAAGGACGCGGGCCTGAAGATCGCGCTCAGCACCGACGATCCCGGCGTCTTTGGAATCGACCTCGCCCACGAATACGAGGCGCTCTCGCGGGACGCGGGCTTTACCGCCGAGGAGCTGTTGGAGACGGCGTGGGACGGGCTCTGGTCCCTGTTCCTGCCGGAGGCGGGCCGACGGGAGCTCGCGGCGCGCTTCGAGCGGGACGCCGCCGCCGCCCTTGATTAATTCCGCCGCGAGGCTATAATTGGGAAAGACGCCATGAACCCGAGCCTCGGCCAAGACGAAGAGGAAGAAGTCCCGCCGCTGGATCCGAAGAAGGTCGCCGTATTCGTGATCCTGCTCCTGATGGTCGCTTTCGCGGGCTGGCGCTTCCTGCGGGAACGCGCGGCCGTCGCCGCGGTCGCCGAGGCGTCGAAGGATTACCGCAAGCTTTTCCCCGCGCGCTCCGAGGACGCGCCGCCCCCGCCGCCGAAGGCCGTCGTCACGACGGAGGCGCCCGCGTCGGGCATCGGCCTGCTCAAGATCGACGACGACATGCGCGCGCCGAAGCCGGTCCCGAGGGCCGCCCCGCCCCAGGCCCCGCCGCAGGCCGAAGCTCCACCCGAGGCCGCCGTGAAGGCCGAGCCCGCTCCCGCCGCCGTGAAGCCCGCGATGAAGGCCTTTCATCAGCCGCGCCTGAACTCCGGCGCGTTCTCCGGCCTCAACGGCGGCTCCGGCGTGGGATTCACGGGCAGCGCGATGAGCGGGGGAAGCGGGAGCGCGCCCCCCGTCGTGGATCCGGCCGCCGCCGCGGCGGCCGCGGCCGCCGTCACGAAGTAGGCTTACTTGCGCGGCGGTTGAGCCGCGCCGAGGCTGGCCTTCACGTCGGCGGACAGCCCCAGCACCTTGTCCACGTATTCCTGCGAGTGATTGTAGCCCCAGATGGAGCGGGGAACGTCCTTGCTGTAGCCGCTGGCCCGGAGGTAATGGCCCACCGAGTACGCGGCGTCGCCGAAGTTGAACGGGTCGCGCTTTCCTCCGTCGGGAGAACGGGCGAGCGCCTCCCAGCTCGTGGGCAGGAACTGCGGTATGCCCATCGCCCCGGCGTAGGAGCCGCGAATCTGGTCGGGCGTCAGCCCGCCGAGGTTCCCCTGCGCCGAGAGCCGGGCCAAGGCGGCGAGGTCGCGCCCGGCGCGGATCGCGGACTTCGTGGGGCGCCCGTCGGGGCCGGTCTTCTCGCTGATCGCACGCAGGGTCGCCGGGAGCGGAAACTTCCCCGTGTTGCGGCCCCAGCCCGTCTCGACGCCGAGTATGCCCAGGATGTGCTCGGGCTTCACGCCGAAGTCCTTGTATGCCTTGTCGAAGACGTCCTGATTCTTCCGAAAGGCGTCGAGCGCTCCGCGCGGAGCGGGCGCTCGCGGCGGCGGCGGCTTATCGGCCAGCCGCTGGACCTCCGCCTTGGTCTCCGGGTCGAGGGGGGGCGTGGAGACGATCAGCTTGACGGCCTGGGAGTACTCGGCGTCGGAGACGGGCGGAGGAGGAGGGCCGGAGGCGCGCGCGATGGCCGTTTCCATGTCCACGTCTTGCGGCCGGAGGCCGTGGCTGCGCACCACCTCCTCCGCGGCTTCCTCCACGTCTTCCGGCGTGACCGGCTGTCCCGAGCGGGAGAGGCGGTCGATGGCGCCGCGGATTCCGGCGTCCACCTTGTTGTCGACCGCGATCTGGCGCATGATGCCCGTCTCCAGGCTGGCGTCGGCTCGCATCGCCGCCGCGTCGCCCCGTGCCTTGAGGCCGTGCGCCGCGCTGACCAGGTTCGCGGCGGCGGGGCGTCGTCCGGCTTGCGGCCCTTCACGGAGGAATCTTCGCGGCCCGCCGAGGGACGAACGTTCGTGCCGGGCCGCGCGGCGGCGCCGCTCCCGTCTCCGGCTCCGCCGCCGTTCCCGGCCGCGCCCTCCGCGCCGGAGATTCGTCCGACGCTCGCCGTGGGCGCGCCGTAGCCGCCGGGCAGGTTCACGCCGCCGTCGGCGAGGCGCGCGGCGGCCGGGGAGGCGGCCGGCGCGCTCACGGGCTCTTCTCCCGGCAAATTTCCGGCCGCGCTCGCGCTCGGGCTCGAAAAGCGCCGTTGGACCGACTGCGTCATCACCGGCTCGGGGGGAGGGAGTTCGCCGGGGACGGCCTCGGGGGCGGGCGCGGGGGCAAGCTCGGCGCTCTCCGGGGCGTCGCTCGTCGGATCTGGCCGGGCCGGCTCGGCCGGCGACCGCGGCCGGCGCGAGGACGCGGCCCACGACAGCAGCAGGAGAACGGCCACGCCCGCGGCGACGGCGAAGAGGCGAACGGACTTCATGCGGAGGGCCGGGACACGCCATAGTGTGTCCGGACCGCGGGAGCCTGTCAAGAGAGGCTTTCGTGGGCTATACTCGGGGCATGATCCTGTTCTTCCTGGCCCTGATCTGGACGGCCGTCCCGGCCCGCGCGGACGCGCTTTTTACGAAAGCGGTCACGGAGGCGGCGCAGGCGCAGACGAAGGAGCACGTCGTGTACGACGGGCGCTACTTCAAGCTCGCCTACCCCGGGGGCGACGTTCCGCCGGGCACCGGCGTGTGCACGGACGTCGTCATCCGCGCGTACCGGAAGGCGGGCCTCGACCTTCAGGTCGCGGTGCACGAGGACATGGCGAATAACTTCTCCGTCTACCCGAAGAATTGGGGCCGGCGCGCGCCCGACCCGAACATCGACCACCGCCGCGTGCCCAACCTCATGACCTTTTTCACGCGGCGCGGCGCGTCATTGCCGGTCACGCATAAGGCCGCGGACTATCGGGCCGGGGACCTGGTGGCCTGGGACCTGGGCGGCGGCGTCACCCACATCGGCGTCGTCGTCGCGGGCCCGCCCGGCGCGGACAAGCCGATGATCGTGCACAATATCGGCGCGGGGCCCAAGCGCGAGGACGTCCTGTTCGACTGGAAGGTCATCGGGCACTACCGGTACGCGCCTTAGACGGAAACGGCGTCGAAACCGACGAGCTTCTGGCTCTCTTCGTCCCACAAGGTCAGCGAGACGCACTGGAAGCTTTTCCAGAACGTCACCCGCGAGGGGTTCTGCAGGACGGGGTTCTCGTTCATGCAGCGCTCGAGCTTGTAGTTCGGTATGCGGCTGTTCAGATGGTGGATGTGGTGGAAGCCGATGTTCCCGGTCAGCCACTGCAGGACGCGCGGCAGCTCGAAATAAGAGCTGCCCTTCAGGCTCGCGGTGACGAGGTCCCAGCCCGAGTCCTTGCTCCAGTAGGTGCCCTCGAACTGATGCTGGACGTAGAACAGCCACACGCCGGCGATCGCGGTCATGATCCCGACGGCGAGCTGGACGAGGAAGAACGGACCGAGCCCAACCGTGCGGTGGGCGAGGTACAGCAGTCCGACCAGGACCAGGTCATTGAGGAGGATGCTGCGGCGCTCCGAGCGCCAGTCCGAGGGAATGATGCCGGGCCAGCGGTGGTAGACGACGAAGTGGAACGCGGGGCCGATGAAGAAGAGGACCGGGACGGAGCGGTAGGCGCGGTACTTCCAGCGGGCCCAAGGAGAAAGCGCGACATATTCCCTAAGAGTCAGGGTCTCGATG
>JAHFCD010000229.1 GCA_023249695.1 Elusimicrobiota bacterium | reverse complement strand
TGTCGCCCGTCTTCCGGACGTTCGCGTCGTATTCGAGAAAGTCGAGGACGGCCTTCACCTCCAGGGCCGGGATCGGGCCCTCGCCCTTCATGCGCGAGCGCAGGCTCATGCGGACCAGGTGGTAATGCCAGTACGCGCGGCTCTGCACGGGCGAGTTCACCGCGCGCGCCACGGTGTGGCAGCGGGAGCACTGCCGCTGGAAGACCCCATAGTTGAATTTCTGCTGCGACGGATAATCGGAGACGTCGATCGCGTCGGGGCCGAGGTCGGAGTAATACAAGGTCTGCGGAAGGCTTTCCGGGAGAGGGAGCGCTTGCGCAGGGGCGGGCGCCGTCGCCGTCGAGAGCGTGAGCTCCGAGGCCGACCAGGCTCCGGCCGCCGCGGCCGCGGGCTCGCGATACCCCGACCAGCGAAAGAGCGAGCAGCCCGCGAGCAACGCGAGGGACGCCGCGAACGCCGTCGCCGGACGCCTGTTCATGCCCGGGCGGTACGCAACGAATCGGCTGCCGAGGGCGCGCTAGGCCTGCTGGAGCCAGGCCACGAGCGAGCTCACGGCGAGAGGCTTCTCGAACACGCGGTCGATCGGCGAGCCCCCGGAGTCGGACGCCGTGAACACCGCGCTGACCATCGCGATGCGCAGGCCGGGCCGCAAGGTCTTCGCCCGGCGGGACAGCTCGAAGCCGTCCATCGGGTCCATGCGCCCGTCGGTGACCAGGCAGTCGATGGGCCGCGTCGCGAGCAGGGCGAGAGCCTCGGCGCCGCTGGCCGCGGCCAAGGTCGGATAACCGGCGCGCTTGAGCGACAGGCTCAGCATCGCGCGCAGCGACGCGTCATCGTCGACGATCAGGACGGCCGGACGGTTGTTCATGCCGGACACACGCACGCAATGAAATGGCCATCGCTACTTCTTGACGGCCGGGATCCCGTAGGCCTTGAGCTTGCGCCACAGCGTGTTGCGGGCCACGCCCAGGCGCTTGGCCGCCTCGACCTGGTTGCCGCCGCAGTCTTCGAGCGCCTGGAGGATGTGGCGTTTTTCCGCGTCGTCGAGCGTGTCCTTGAAGCCGCTCTTGCCGGCGCCGGCGGCGGGCGCCTGCATTTCCGGGGGGAGATCGGCGGCGGCGACGGAGGCTCCGGAGGCCATGATCAGCACGCGTTCGATGACGTGCTCGAGCTCGCGCACGTTCCCGGGCCAGCGGTAGCGGCGCAGCGCGGCGGCCGCCTCGGGGGAGAACTTCGCCGCCGTGCCGCCGAGCTTCTTCTTCGCCTTGCGCAGGAAGTGCTCGGCCAGGGGAAGAATGTCTTCAGGGCGTTCCCGCAGAGCGGGAAGCTCGATCGGGAAAACCTTGAGGCGGTAGTAGAGGTCCTCCCGAAACTTCCCCTCGGCGACGAGCTTGGCGAGATCCTTGTTGGTCGCGGCGAGCAGGCGGCCGGAGACCTTGAACGGGTGGTTGTCGCCGACGCGGCGAATTTCGCCTTCCTGTAAAGCCCTCAATAACTTGACCTGAAGGCCCGGCGTCGTCTCGCTGATCTCGTCGAGAAACAAGGTGCCGCCGCTGGCCTCCTCGAACAGCCCGCGCTTGTTGCGGTCGGCGCCGGTGAACGCGCCGCGCACGTGGCCGAACAGCTCGCTCTCGAGGAGGCCCTCGGGCAGGGCGCCGCAGTTGATCGCGACGAAGGCGCCGTTGCGGCGGGCGCTTTTCTCATGAAGAGCGCGGGCGATGAGCTCCTTGCCCGTGCCGGACTCGCCGAGGATGAGCACCGTGGCCTCGGTCGAGGCGACCTTCTGCACGAGGTCGAGGACCTTTCTCATCGGGGGGCCCGAAAAGACGATGCCGTCGAAGCTGTACTTGTCCTTGACCTCCTCTCGAAGACGCTCGACCTCGTGGACGAGCCGGCTGTGCTCGAGCGCCTTGTCGAGGACGAGGTTGAGCTCCGCGGGCTCGACGGGCTTGGTCAGGTAGTCGAAGGCGCCGGCGCGCATCGCGGCGACGGCCGTGTCGATCGAGCCGTGGCCGGTCATCACGAGCACCTCGATGCGCGGGTGGCGCGTCTTGGCGAACTTCAGCACCTCGAGGCCGTCGAGGTCGCCGAGCGTGAGGTCGGTGATGACGGCGTCGTACTCGCCGGCGCCGAGCTTGGCGACGGCGTCGGCGCCGCTCTTCGCGATCTCGACGGCGTGGCCGCGGCGCTTGAGCTCCATGCCGAGCATCGCGCCGAGCGACACGTCGTCTTCAACGAGAAGGATCCGGGTCTTGTCCATGGCTAGTCCTCGATTCGCGGCAAAGTGACGGTGAAGGTGGTTCCGTGCCCGAGCCGCGTCTCGACGTCCACGCGGCCGCCGTGCGCCTTGACGATGCGCTCGGCGATCGCCAGGCCGAGGCCGGTCCCCTGCTGCTTGGTGGTGCGAAACGGCTTGAACAGATCGTGGCGGATGGACTCCGGGATGCCCGGGCCGGTGTCCGAGATCGCGAACCAGGCCGCGCCGCGGGTTTTGCCCGAGCGCACCGTCGCCGTCCCCTTGCCGCTGAGGACCTGGATGGCGTTCAGGATGATGTTCCAGACCACCTGGCGGATCTGGTCCGCGTCGAACGGGAAGCCGTCGAGGCCGGCGTCGCAGGCCAAGGCCAGGCGCGCGCCGCCGGCGAGGTCCTTGTTGCCGAAGGCCATCTGCGCGACCTCCGTCAGGAGGGCGTTGAGGTCGTTCTGGCCGAGCGTCAAGGGCCGCGGACGGGCGTAGGCCAGGAAGTTGCCGAGCGCCTCGTTGAGGCGCTTGCTTTCGAGGCGCAGGACCCGGGTCACGGTGTCCTTGTCCTCGCGCGACAGGGCTTCGTCGGTCAGCTGCTGGGCGGCCATGACGATGGAGCCGAGAGGGTTGCGGATCTCGTGGGCGACGACCGCCGCCATCTCGCCGATGGTGGCCAAGGCCTCGGACTGGGCCAGGCGCTCCTGCAGCGACTTCTGCTCGCTTAAGTCCACGCCGTTGGAGATGTAGCCGAGGATGGCCCCTTCCTCGTTGCGCACCGCGGTGATGGTCAGGATGAGGGGTACTTCCCGGCCGTCCTTCGCCTTATTGATGAGCTCTCCCCGCCAGTAGCCTTTCTGGGGGTCGAGGATGCTGCGCCACATCCGCTTGTAGAGCTCGTCGGTCGAATGCCGGGAGCGCAGCATCGCCGGGGTCCGGCCGATCGCCTCCTCCCGCGTGTATCCGTAACGAGCGGTGAACGAGTCGTTGATGTTGAGGATTATGCCGTTGGGGTCGCAGTAGAACATCACGTCGTTCGAGCGACGGAAGCCCGCCAGCAGCACATCCTTGAGATCGATATCGGACTTAGCCAAGTGTTCCATTTTGTAGCAAATTGGGCCGTTAAACGGTTTGGCCGGAATATTGCTACGATGCGGGTAGGAACAAAATGGCCAAACTAAACCTATGAAGCAAGGTCAAAGGCTAGCGCTCGCCACCAGCCAGCGTCTCACCGTCATGGGCCGCATGCGCATGGCGGACTGGATCGAGATGCCTGAGCGGGAGTTCGCCCAGGAGATCGCCAAGCTCGAGAAAGATCCGCTGTTCCAAAAGTTGTATTTCGGCGACGGCCGCATACCGAGCGCGTTCCGCCGCCAGCGCTGGCCCGGCGGGCGCCTCTCCGGGTCGTTCTACGAGATCGATGAGCGCACGGCCGCGGGCGCCGGCGAGCGCGTCGGCGTGGAAGAGTTCGCGCAGACCCGGGGCCCGGCGCTCGCGGCGATCAAGCGCATGGGCCAGCTGGACTTCGAGCGCTATTTTCTTCACGGCGAGGACGCGTTGACGCTGGAGGAGATCGGCCGCCGCACCGGCCTCAAGGCCGAGGAAGTTTTGCGGATCCACGACCTCGTCGTCGAGCTCGGCGCCCGCGCGGAGTTCGAAGGGACGGTCTCGGCCCCGGCGGCCGCGCCCGGACGCCAGGCGGCCTGCCTCGCCCAGATTTCGCTGGCCGGAGGCGTTCCGGCCTTCGAGTTCTATGCCCCGTACTGGGCGCGGGGCCTGTATCAGGTCCGCCACGACCTGCTCGACCGGTGGAAGGACGGCGGCCTCACCCCGGTGGAGCGAAAGCATCTGCCCGGCCTGCTCAAGCGCCTGGAGACGTTCAACCTGCGTCAAAGCACGTTGTATCGCCTGCTCGAGATGGTCGCGCGGCTTCAGGTGGATTTCCTGCGCAGCGAGCTCGCAGTCGACGTCCGCCCGATCAGCCTGCGCCAGCTGGCCAAGCGCCTGGACCTCTCCCCGAGCACGGTCAGCCGAGCGTTCGCGCGACGTTCCGTGCAGCTGCCTTCGATGCGCGAGCTTCCGTTGATTGCTTTCGTCCCCGGCCGGCGCCGCGTGCTGCGCGAGCTCCTGGGCGGCTGGCTTCTCGACAACGCCGCCGTCACCGACGCGGCCCTCGCCGAACGCCTGAAGCAGGAGAGGGGAATCGCGGTCTCCCGCCGCACGGTCAACGCCGTCCGCCACGAGCTCAACGCCGCCAAGCGCCGCTGAGCTGGTCGTTTCGTTGCTTTGAGATGATCGTCGAAAGTCGACGATCCCATGACAACGAAATCCATGACCGCGGCCCAGGCCCTGGCGCCGCTGCGCAGCGGCCAGCGCGTGCTCATCGGCTCCGGGGCCGCCGCCCCTCAAGAGCTGGTGGCCGCCCTCGCCGCGCGGGCTCGTGATCTCTCCGACGTCGAGGTCACGCATCTGATGACGCTCGCGCAGGCGCCTTACGCGGCGCCGTCGTTCCGGGGCCACGTGCGCCACAACGCGCTGTTCATCGGGGCCAATACCCGGGACGCCGTGGGCGCCGGGCTCGCGGACTACACGCCGTGCTTTCTCCATGAGGTTCCCGGCCTGTTCCGCTCCGGCCATCTGCCGCTCGACGTCGCGCTCGTTCAGGTCGCGCCGCCGCGGGGCGGGCTCGCCTCCCTGGGCGTCTCGGTGGACGTGGTCAAGGCCGCCGTCGAGTCGGCCGCGTACGTCGTCGCCCAGGTCAACGCGAACATGCCCTGGACGGAGGGGGACTCGAC
>JAHFCD010000228.1 GCA_023249695.1 Elusimicrobiota bacterium | reverse complement strand
CATACCGGCGGCACGCTCGACAAGCTCGAGTCCATCGAGGGCTTCCGTGTCCGCCTCGAGCTTCCCGAGATCCGCGCGCAGATCGACAAGCACGGCTTCAGCCTGTTCGGCCAGACGGGCGCGCTGGCGCCCGCCGACCGGACCTTGTACGCGCTGCGCGACGCGACGGCGACCGTGCCCGCGCTCCCGCTGATCGTCGCGAGCATCCTCTCGAAGAAAGCCGCCGAGGAGCTCGACGCGCTCGTCCTCGACGTGAAGGTCGGCTCCGGCGCGATTTTCAAGGACGCCGCGCGCGCGCGGGCTTTGGCCCGGGCGCTGGTCAAGACCGCGAAGGGCCTCGGCATGCCCACCGTCGCCGTGCTCACCGCGATGGAGCAGCCCCTGGGGCGCTATGTCGGAAACGCGCTCGAGGTCCGCCAGGCGGTGGAAATCCTCCGCGGCGACGAGACCGCCGCGGATTATCTCGAGTGCCTTCTGGCGCTCGGCGGCTGGATGCTGAAGCTGGCGGGCCTGGCCAAGACGCCTCAGGCCGGCGCCGAGCTCATGCGCGCCAAGATCGCCGACGGCTCCGGCTACCGTTTGTTCCGCGACTGCGTGAAGGCCCAGGGCGGCAGCGTCGCCGTGATCGACGACATCTCCCTCCTGCCGAAGGCGAAGCTGTCCCGCACGCTGCGGGCCCTGAAATCGGGAGCGGTTTCCGCCCTCGACGCGCGCCGGATCGGCCACGCCGCCGTCCTTCTCGGCGCGGGCCGGGCGTATAAGGACCAGGAGCTCGACTACGGCGCGGGCCTTGAGCTGCTCAAGAAGATCGGCGATCGCGTGACGAAGGGCGAGCCGGTCGCGATCATTCACGCTGCCGACAAGACCAAGCTCGATCTGGGCGAGCGCGAGTACCGCGAGGCGCTGCGCATCTCCGCGAAGGCCTCCCGCCCCCGCTCCGTCGTCCTCGAAATCATTAAATGATGGTGTCAGGCCAGTGAATTCGTTGAATTCGAGGCTTGATCGGGAAAAGAATTCAACGAATTCACTGGCCTGACACCAAATGCCCGTCAGTGCCGCAAGGAGACGATATGCCTAAACTGTTCGTCAGCGACCACCCTCTCGTTTCGGACAAGCTCGCGCGTCTGCGCGACAAGGCGACCAATCCTCAAGACTTCCGCCGCCTCATGGCCGAGGTGGCCATGCTGATCGGGTGCGAGGTGCTCAAGGGCGTGCGCACGCGCAAGACCACGGTGCGCACTCCGCTCAAGACGGCGCCGGCCGTCGTTCTCGATCAGCCGCTCGCCTTCGTCGCGGTCCTGCGCGCCGGCCTCGGCATGACGCCGGGCCTGCTGGAGCTCGCTCCCAAGGCCTCGATCGGTCACATCGGCCTGTACCGCGACCATAAGACCTTGGAGCCCGTTCAATATTACGTCCGCCTCCCGAAGAAGATGGCCGAGCACTTCGTCGTGCTGTGCGATCCGATGCTCGCGACCGGAGGCTCCGCGTCCGAGGCGATCCGCATCCTCAAGATCGCCGGCGCGAAGCACGTCGCGCTGCTCACCTTGCTCGCCTCGAAGCAGGGCGTGGCCCGCATCCACAAGGATCATCCCGACGTCCCGGTGTACACCGCCGTGGTGGACGCCGTGCTCAACGCGAAGGGCTACATCGTTCCGGGCCTCGGCGACGCCGGCGACCGCCTCTTCAACACCTAAGGGCGCAGGGTCAGCACGACGTACTCGGGCCGGACGCCGAAGCGCAGGGGTATGATGCTCGTCCCCACGCCGGAGGTGACGTACAGCAGGCGTTCCCCCTCCTTGATCAGCCCCCGCGCGTAGCGCTGGCCGAAGCGCGACGGGACGATCGGGCTCCCGATCAGGGGCAGGCGGACCTGGCCGCCGTGCGTGTGGCCGGCCAAGGTGAGCGCGATCCTTTCGGGAATATCGGGAAAAAAGTCGGGCTCGTGGATCAGCGCGATCACGGGCTCCGCCGCGGGGAGGCCGGCGAGCGGCGCGACCGGGTCGGGATGGCGCTCGATGTGGTCGGCGAGGCCGAGCAGGCTGAACGTGATGCCGCGCGCGGCGAGGCGCACGTTCTCGTTCTCGAGGACCCGGATGCCTTGGCCGGCGAAGGCGTCGCGCACGCGCGGGCCGTTGAGCCACCAGTCGTGGTTGCCGAGCACCGCGTACACTCCCAGCGGCGCCTTGAGCTCCTTGAGGAGCACGGCGAGATTCTCTGGCGGCATGAAGCGGCCGCCGACGACGGTCTGGATCACGTAGTCGCCGAGGAGCACGATGACGTCTGGCTTCGCCGCGTTGACGCGGTCGACGAGCAGCTTGATGCGGGACTTCCCGACGTACGGCGAGCCTGCGTGGATGTCGGAGATCAGCGCCACCTTGAGGCCGTCGAGTTCCTTGGGCCAGGCGCGCGGATGGGCCTCGGCGCGGGTTTCGACCAGGAAAAAGCAGGGCTCGATGAAAAACCCCCATACGGCGAGGATCAAGAGGCCGGCGAGGATCGTTTTCTCGAGCTTGGTGCGGCGGGCGAACATGGCAGGGAGATTAGCAAAAGAAAAGCCCCGTCCTTGGAGGGCGGGGCTCGCGGGTCCGGCGCGCGGCGTCAGCCTAGCCGCACTTGTTGGGCCAGACGCACGTCGTCACCGGGCCCGACGCGACGGCGGCCGGAACGGCCGCGCAGCGGTTGGGCCAGACGCAGGTCTGGACCTGCACGACCGGCATCGACGCGCAGGTGTTGGGCCACACGCACGGCCGGAACTGGGCGGTCGTCGCGGGCTTCGGGGCCGCCGTCAGGAAAGTCGCGAGAATCAAGGTCATCATAATTTTGTCCTCCTTCCGTCTTGAGGACAGGTTAGCGCTTGCGCCGCGCCGCCCCCGAGGACGCGGGTCAAGGCGGAAACTTGATCGGCGTCACTTGATCGCGCTCAACCGCGGCCCGCGCCTTCGGCGCTCGCCATGCTTACAAAGTAAACGACGCCTGCGCCGGCTTCTTGCCGCAGCGGTTGGGCCACACGCAGGTCGTGAATTGGGCGACGACCGGGGCCGCGGCGGCCTTGCAGGTGTTGGGCCATACGCACGGACGGAACTGGGCCGTGGCCGCCGGAACGGGGGCCTGGGGGTTGGCGAGCGTGAGGGTCAGAAGTATCAGGTTGATCATGCGCCCAGTATAGCGGTCGCCTGAAAATACTCCGATGAGAATGGTCAATGCTCCCGTTTGATCCTCGTCATTCATGGGCCCGCCATGGGGCCGACATAAAAAGAAGAAGACCCCGAGGGGTCGGGGTCTTCGCACGGCGCCGGTTCGAGGCCGGTTTAAAGTCTTAGGCGTGCTTGCCGCACTTGCGCGGGTACACGCAGGTGGTGAACTGGGCGACTTCGACGGCCGGGGTGATGACGACCGGCGCGGCGATCTCGCTCTTGCAGACGTTGGGCCACACGCAGGGCCGGAACTGGGCGGTTTCAGTCACGGCCGCCGGACCGGCGGACTGAGTGCAGACGTTGGGCCAAACGCACGGGCGGAACTGGGCCGTCGTCGCGTTGGTCGGGTTCACGGCGGAGAGCGAGAGCGTCAGAATCAGGTTGATCATGCACACAGTATATCGTTCGCCCGGAAAATCTCCGATGAGAACGGACAACCCGTGGGCATGATGCCGATCAATTGATCTAGGTCAAAGGTCCTAGGCGGGCTGGGCCGTGGGCCCAAGGAAGCTCTGAGCCTTAGGACACAGAGCCCGCGAGGGCCCGGAGCCGTTCTTCGCTCAGGATGAGGAGGTCCTTCTCCTTCTTGCGCAGCACGTCGCGCTCCTCGAAATCCTTGAGCAGACGCACCGTGGTCTCGATCGTGAGGCCCGCCATCTCGGCGAGGTCGCGGCGCTTGATGCCGGCGACGATCGGGTACGGTTTCTTGATCACCATCATGCGGATCAAGGTGTCGGCCAGACGGCCGCGGGCGGGCTTGAAGGCGATATCGCGCGCCTTGTTCTCGCCGCGTCGCACGTCCTTGGCCAGGGCCTGCATCAGCGCCTGCGAGGCGGGCGGGTACTTGGCGAGGAAGTTGTTGAAGGTCGTCTTGTCGATCATCGAGACGACGCTGGGCTCGAGCGCCTCGCCGGTGCCGGTGTAAGGGCCTTCGTCGGCGAGCAAGGTCACATGGCCCAAGAGGTCGCCCGGAGACTCGACGCGGGTCGTGAGCTGCTGGCCGGTGCGGCTCGACTTGTACACCTTGACCTTGCCCGTGCAGACGACGTAGACGCCCTGGGGCATCGCGCCTTCGTGGAAGATCACTTCGCCGCGCTTGAAAGGATTGGCGAGGCGGATCTCGCGCCAAGCCTTCTTCGACTCCTTCGTACCGAGGAGATCGTAGAAGCAGGTCTTCTTATAGGGACACCAGTCGCAGTTGGGCGCGTCGCGCTTCGAATAAGGCACGAGTCATTATAGCAACTTAAGAGCGAGGGGGCAGTATCAGCATCTCCTCCGCGCCGCCTTCCCCCACCCCGGCCTTCGGAAAGATCTCGCGGTAGCGGTCCAGGGAGTCGACGCCGCGCGACACGATGGCGGCGGCGCCGGAGAATTGCCGGCGGACGTCGTCGCCCCGCAGGAGGTGCACGCCTTCCCAGCGTCCCCCGCCGAGGCGCGCGCGCGTCGCAAGCGCGGCGTGGTTCTCGTTGCCGCGGCGCCGGCCGCCTTCGATCCGGAACTGGTCGATCGAATGGACTCTCTTAAAGGAAACGGGCTTCATCGAGCCGTCCTCGCGCAGGAGGCCGGGGACCGCGAAGGCGTAGCCCGCCGAGGTCCCGTGCCGGCCCGCGCGCCGGACCGCGAGGCGCGCGGTCCCATCGGGGTTCGCGCGCAGGGTCAAGGCGAAGCGGTCGCCGGGGCGGAGGTAGAGGTTGTCGGCGGCGCCGGCCTCGGGGTTGCGCCAGCCGCCTTTGCTCGTGCGCCAGTACACGCGGTACGCGAACTCCCCGGTGTCGCGGCCCGCGGAATCGTAGACATGGTCCCAGGTCAGGCCGGCGTCGCCGTCGGCGCCGTCGGCGTGCAGGCCCAGATAGATATCGGGCCGGTCCA
>JAHFCD010000227.1:2299-5067 GCA_023249695.1 Elusimicrobiota bacterium | reverse complement strand
CAGGCCCGTCAGCTCATGCGCCTGTTCGACCCAGGGGCCTACGCCGCCGCCGCCGCGCGCTTCCGGGAGGTGCTCGTCCTCGCGCCCGGCTACGCCCCCGCCTTCGCCGGCCTGTCGGAGACGTATTCGTATTGGGGCTTTCGCCGCGAGCTCAGCGGCCAGGAATGCCAGAGCTATTACGATCAGGCCTACGCGTTCGCCGCCGCGGCGCTGAAGCTGGCGCCGGAGCTCGCGGACAGCCATCGCAGCATGTCGGTCTCGCTTCGACGCGGCGACAAGCGCGACGCGGCGCGCGAGAAACGGGAGGCCGGCCTCGCCGTCGCGCTGGACCCGACCGACGCCGAGTCCTGGCACCAATCCTGGCGCGCCTCCGGCTACGCGCTCGCCGACCCCGCGATCCGGAAGGCTCTGGAGCTGGACCCGACCTTATGCGCGGCGGAAAACGATTTCGGGGTCGTCCTGTGCGAGGCGGGCCGCCTGGACGAGGCGGTCCCGCGCTTCCTCGCCGCGCTGCGCGTCAACCCGCGCAACTCGCTCGTGCTCTACAACCTGGCCATGGCCCTCGACCGCAAGGGGATGAAGGAGGCCGCGGTCACGGTCATGCGCAAGGCGCGCATGATGCATCCGGGCGAGCCGCTGCTCGAGTACGGCTGGGGCCTGCTCGGCGGCGCGGCTACGCCAGCCAGGGGTTGAGGCGGCCGTCGGGATCGAAGGCCTTGCGCACGCGCAGCGCCCAAGGCGAGAGCTTCCGAGGCGGCGTCGACGACGGGAGCGCCGGAAGGTCGAACGGGCGGGCGTGGAGCTTCATCGTGACCTCGAGGATGAGGCCGTAGGTTCCCCAGGAGCCGAGCAGGACGCGCGGCAGGTCGTAGCCGGCGACGTTCTTGACGACCTTCCCCCCCAGCTCGACGACCTCGCCGTTGGAGAGCAGCACGCGCATTCCCAGGATGTCCTCACGCAGGCCGGCCCACGGCCGCGTCGCGAGCAGGCCGCCGACCGTGCCGCCGCATTTGGGCAGGCGGACGAAGACGCCTTGGTTCTCCAACTCGCGGTGCAGGGCGTGAATCGAGACTCCGGTCTCGACGGTGAGCGTGTAGTTGCGCTTGTCGAGGTCGGCGATGCGGCCGAGGCCCGGGGTCAGGAGCTCGACGGCCTCCTCGGGCGTCGGCTCCTTCCAGCGCGTGGACGCCCCGCGCACGCGGAAGACGGAGCCGGCGGGCGCCGAGCGGACCTTGTCCACGAGGAGATTCGCGTATTCCGACAGGGCCCCGGCGGGCGGCCGAGCGAAGCCGCGGCCCGGCTTCGCGCCCGGCAGCGGGAATAATTTATCCGGATTCGCGAGGTTCCCGGGATCGACGGCGTCCTTGACCCGGTGAAAGAGCCTCAGCGTCTCCTCGGTAAAGAGCCAGGCCATCGCGTCCCGCTTGTCGAGTCCGATCCCGTGCTCGCCGGACAGCGAGCCCCCGAGCTCGACGCAGGCCTGCAGCATCTCGTGGCCGGCGGCCTTGACGCGCGCGGTCTCGGCGGCGTCGCGCTCGTCGTAGGCCATGTTCGGGTGGATGTTGCCGTCGCCGGCGTGGAACAGCAGATAAGCCTTCACCTGATGCTTGGCAGAGATCTCCTGGATGCGGCGCACGATGTCGGGCAGCTTGTCGCGCGGCACGACGCCGTCCTCGACGAGGACGTTGGGCGCCAGGCGGGCGAGCGCGGCGTAGGCGCCGCGGCGGCCCTCCCACAGCCGCTCGCGCTCGACGGGATCCGTCGCCGCGCGCACCGAGGCCGCGCCCGACTCCGCGCACACGCGTTCGACCTCCGCGGCCTCGCGGGCGCAGTCGGCGCGGGGGCCGTCGAGCTCGATGAGCAGGATCGCGGGGTCCTTCGGGTAGCCGAGCGAACGTCCGACCTCGACGGACTCCACGGTCGGGCGGTCCATCGCCTCGAGACAGCGCGGCACGACGCCGGCCGCGATGATGGCGGAGACGCAGGCGACGGCCGCGTCGATCGACGGGAAGCCCGCCAGGATCGTCCGGGTATCCTCGGGAAGCGGCGTGAGCTTGACCCACAGCTTGATCAGGATTCCGAGGGTGCCCTCGGCGCCGATGAGCAGGCTCAGGAGCTCGGGGCCGTCGTCCTCGAGGGAGAAGCGCGCCACGGCGCCGTCGGGCATGACGGCCTCGGCGGCGAGCACGTGGTTCGTCGTGACGCCGTATTTAAGGCAGCGCGGCCCGCCCGCGTTCTCGGCGGCGTTGCCGCCGATCGTCGAGACCTTGAAGCTCGCGGGATCGGGGGCGTAGAACAGGCCGACCTTCTCCGCTTCCTTCTGAAGATCGAGATTGACGACCCCGGGCTCGACGCAGGCGACGCGGGCCGCGGCGTCGAGCGACAGAATGCGGTTGAGGCGGGCGAGCGCGATGACGAGGCCGCCCTTGACCGGGATGCAGCCGCCGGACAGGTTGGTCCCGGCGCCGCGCGCGATGAAGGGAACGCCGTTCGCCGCGCACCAGGCCACCGCGCGGCGGACGTCTTCGGCGCTTCGCGCGATGAGGACGGCGTCGGGACGCGCCCGGTCGAGGGCGCCGTCGTAGGAATACACGGCGAGCTCGGTCGGCGTGGACAGCAGGGACCCGGGCGCGACCTGCGCCGCGAGCTCGGCGAGCCCGGCGTCGGGAAGCATCAGGCCGTCGGCGGCGCGGGCGGGATGGGCCGGCTCGGCGGCGCGGGCGCCGCCGCGTTCTTCGGGATCGGCAGCTGGAAGTAAAAGAAGGAGC
>JAHFCD010000227.1:0-2289 GCA_023249695.1 Elusimicrobiota bacterium | reverse complement strand
CGCGCGAGATCTTCAGGCCGAGGCCGAAGCCGGCCTTGCGCATGGTCTGCGCTTCCTTCGTCTGGAAAAAGCGCTCCCAGACGCGCGGCAGATCCTCTTTCGAGATGCCGATGCCGGTGTCGCGCACGCCGACGATGACCCAATCGGGCTGGACCGCGACCTCGATCCGGACCTGGCCGCCTTCCTTCGTGTACTGGACGGCGTTCGTGCAGAGGTTCTGGATGACCTGGCCGATGCGGTTCGGATCGCCCTGCAGCGCGGGTATCACGGCCGGAAGCATCGTCGAGAACTGGATCTGCTTTCGCGAGGCGACGACGTCGATGCGGGACTTCACCTCGATGACGACCGCGGCGAGATCCAGAGCCCCGATCTCGACCCGCAGCTTGCCGGACTCGATGGCCGCCAGGTCCACGATGTCGGAGACCAGCAGGTTCAGGGTCTTCGCGGCGTTGTGGATGTGCGAGGCGCACTTGAGCTCGTCGGGCTTGTCCTTCAGGCGCATGCCGAGCACTTCGCTGTAGCCGAGGATGGCGGTCAGGGGGTTCTTGACGTCGTGGGCGACGGTCGCGAAGAACTTGGTCTGAAAGCCGTTGACCTCGGCGAGCTTCTGCGCGGACACCTCGGCCGCCTTGCGCAGGCGGACGTTCTCAAGGAGCAGGAAGCGCCGCTCGAGCGCGCGTTCGATCGAGAGCATCAGCCGCGAGATGTCGATCGGCTTCAGGATCGCGTCGTCGAGACCGAGCTCGACGGCGCGGCTCACGCCCTTGAGCGCGTCCTGGGCCGGAAACTGGTCGATCATGAGCACGATGCGAAGGTCCTTGTCCTTCTCCCGCATCGCGAGGGCGAGCTTCGCGCCGGCGAGCTTGGTCGCCTCGAGCGCGCTGCCGCCGATGGCCGCGAGCGCGAAAGGCTTCTTCTGCATCAGGCGCATGCCTTCTTCGCCGTCGGTCGTCGTCGCGACCTCGTAGCCGCGGGAGAGCAAGGCCTCGGACAGGCGCGCGAGCGTCGCCATCTCGTTATCGATGATGAGGATGCGCTCCACCTCGCGAGGACCCGAGCGCACGGCCTCGAGGCCGTCCGTCAGGATCTCGGCGACGCGGACCGCGGCCTCGCGCGGCAGGACGGCGGGGACTCCGCCTTTGACGGCGGCCGTCGCGGCGCGGAGCGGATCGACGGTGGTCACGGCGTAGGCGACGGCCCCCGGGATCGTTCCGCGAAGGCGGGAGTCGAGCGCGGCGGCCTCGGCCCAGGACTGGCTGAAGCGCACGACCGCGACCTTGCCGAGCATGGCCTGCGGAGCCTCCGCTTCCTCCCTGCCGGCCAGCCGCTCCCAGAAGCCGGCCGTTTTCGGAGCCGAAGCGCGCTGCTCCTCGGACAGGCGGTTTTGGTCGGCCAGGAGCTCGATGAGGCCCACCGGCGTTTCCATCTGGATGAAGACGACGCCCGACTGCCTCAGCGCGTTCTGGAGCGCCTGCGCGATGTACAGGCTCTGCTCGACGAAAAACACGACCGGCACCTCGACGGCGCGGACCTGGTCGAGAAAGCCCTTGGGCAGGGGCCACATGAGACGGCGCAGGGGCGTCTGCTGAGCGGGCGAGAGCAAGGTCGCGGGCTCGAGCAGGAACAAGGCGAAGCCGCCCTTTTCCTTCTGAAGCTGGGCCATCGCCTCCCGGTCGGACGGAGGCACGCGGGCCGCGTCGAGGACGACGGCCGAGAAAGCCTCGGTCGCCAGGCGCATCGCGGCCGCGCGCACGTCGCCGGCCGTGAGCAGCTCGAATTCGCGGCCGACCATGGACGGCGCCATCTCGTTGATGAGCGCGGGATCGGCGCCGACGAGCAGGACTCGGCCCTTGGGGTTCAAGCCGGCACCTCGGGAGCGAGCTTCGCGGTGAAATGAGCCAGGCGCGGAGACGCCGACACCAGCCGCAGCGGCCGGATCGACTTCGCGCGCTTGGCCACGTCGGTCACGACCTCGATCAGAAAATCCACGTGGCTCTGCGTGTACACGCGGCGCGGGATCGCGAGGCGCACGAGCTCCATGCGCGCGGGCAGGAAGGCGCCCTGATCGCGCCGCCCGAACATCAGCGAGCCGATTTCCACGGAGCGTACGCCGGCGGTCAAATAGAGCTCGCAGGCCAGCGCCTGGGCGGGATAGCCGGCGGGCGGGATATGCGGCAGCAGCCGCGACGCGTCGAGGTAGACGGCGTGGCCGCCCGGCGGCTCGACGATCGGCACGCCCGCCTTGCGCAGGCCGTCACCGAGATACTCGAGCGAGCGGATGCGGTACTC
>JAHFCD010000226.1 GCA_023249695.1 Elusimicrobiota bacterium | reverse complement strand
GAAGCTCCTCTACCTCGACAAGCTCGAGAAAGCCGTGATCGCCGAGCGCGGCGCCGGCGCCGCATGGCGCGGGAAGACCTTTCTACTGATGGAGCGTTCGCCGTCGGCGCCCGCGTTCCTCGCCGCGCATCCCGATATGGAAGCGCCGCCGCCGGGCTACGAGGGCGTTCCCGGCGCGCGCTTTCTTCAGCCCGAGATCGTGAGCGGACGGGACACCCCCGCGTCCTCGGTCTCCGAGGCGCTGGCGCGCACGCGGAAGGTGATCGCCGACACCGGCCACGCCGGCACGCAGTACCATGTTTTCGTGAAGGCCGAGCCCGAGGTCCTGCGCGCGCAGCTCGCGGGCCTGCAGGCCGCGCTGCAGACGTTCAATGACGCGCTTTATGCCGAGGCCGTGCAGGACAGCCTCCAGAACGTGGTGCACGCCTCGCTGCAGCCCTGGCACGCGGGACGCTCGCGCCGCGTGGCCGAGCTGCTCGCCGCCGCGGAGAAAGAGCCGCACCTGCCCTCGGCGGAGGATGCCGACAGCGAGAAGCACGCTTTCGTCGGCCTGCGCTACTGGGGCACCGAGGAAGGCAAGCTCGTCGTGTCGCTCGAGCTGCGCGGCGCCAGCCTGCCCTTCAAGGCGCGCCGGGCCGCGGCGCGCGACATGGAGGCCCCCGAGATTCCCCGCCGCGACTACGCGAAGGCGCAGCGCTGGCTCGAGCTGCTGTCGGTGTACGCCGAGGCGCTGGCGAACGGCCGCGCCTCGCGCGCGACGGCCCGGCCTACGACGCTCGACGAGGCCGCCGCCGACGCGGCGCTCGCCGCGCGGGCGGCGCATCGCGGCATGCCGAAGGACTCCTACTTCGGGACGGCGGCGCTGTCCAAGCGCCTCACCGGCCGCGACCGGGTCGCCCCGGGACTGCTGGTGCCGTTTTCCGCCTCCGCCCCGGGCTCTCGGGAGCTCGACCGGTTCCTCGACGAGTGGCTGGACGTTTCGGCTCGGGCGCGCTCGCTCGAGGCGGCGGGCGGGACGTTCGCCGACGCGCGCCGCTTTCTCGAGTACCAGCTCGGGAGCGCCTACGCCGCCTGGGGACGGTCGCACGAGCCCGCGACGCGCGCCCGTCTGGCCGCGCTCCTGACGCGCTAGGGCTTCGCCGCGAGAGCCGCGGCGGGAATCGACAGCGCGCTGAGCAGGAGAACCGCGGCGGCGCGTCCGGCCCAGAGCTCGAGGCCCGGGAGCCAGATCGCCGCGGTCAGGACGGCGGACACGCCGTATCCCAGGAAATAATCCACGGGCAGGCCCAGGAACTTGCGCTTGAACCAAGGCACCTCGCGCGCGCGCAGCGCGGCGAACCCCCAGGCCGGGTTCCAGACGAACCACTGCAGGTCCCACGCGGCCGTGACCATCATGTAGGACGAGACGCACTTCGCCCACAGCGCGAGCGAGAAGCCCGCGAACACGAGCGGCAGATGAAACATGCCGATCAGGAACAAGGTCAGCCACACGTGATACCCGGTGAGCTCCTTGCCGTTGGTCAGATCAAGCCACCACGCCGGGCCCCACCGCCAGGTGGGGAGGTTCACCGCCCAGCCATGGGCGCCCTCGATGTGGATTTCCACGCGGGCGAGGACGTGGCAAAGCGCGAAGAGATAGACGCCCTCGGACGCGCCACGAAGGAGCTCAGCGCTCACGCATCACCCAGCAGCCGGCCGGGACGGCGAGCGCGCCGAAGATCACGTACAGCCGCCAGTAGGTCTTGTGAAGCTCGGTCCAGAAGCCGGGCGCGGCGCCGTGCGTCGTCAGCCACCACGCGGTCATCGCGAACGACAAGGTCAGAGCGGTCGAGGCGAGCATCAGCCCGAGCACCTTCCTGCCGTCGACCTTCCAGTCCGTGAGCGTCGCGACCAAAGTCGTCCCGAGCAGGGGGCCGTAGGTGAAGGCGACGCAGCGGAAGGCGAGCCAGAGCAGGTTGTCGAGGCTGCGCAGCAGCAAGGCGAAGACCATGAACAGCAGGCCGAAGCCGATGAAGAACAGCTTCGAGGCCTTCACCATCTCGCCGTCGGTCTTCCCCTTGCCCCAGAAAGGCTTGTAGAAGTCGAGCGTGAAGGCGGTGGCGAGCGAGGCCAGCGCCGAGTCGGAGCTGCCCATCGCGGCCGAGGCGACCGCGGCCAGCATGAGCCCGCGCAGGCCCGGGGGCATCTCGGTCAGGATGAAGCGCGGGAAGATGTGGTCGTTGTCGGTCATGCCCATGATCAATTGGGGGTGCGTCTGGGCGTACGCGTACAGGGAAACGCCGATGAAGAGGAATAGCGCCGTGATGGGAATCGAGATCAGGCCCGAGATCATCAGGCTCCAACGGGCCTTCTTCTCGTTGTTGCACGCCAATAAGCGCTGGACCATGTCTTGGTCGGTGCCGTAAGCGGCCGACGAATTGAAGAAGCCCCAGATCGAGAGCAGCCCCATGAGCCCGAGATTTTCGGCTTTGAACAGCTCTAGAAAATTAAATTTATTATAAACGGTCCCGTCAGGCTTGACCGCGTGCTTGCCCGCCTCGATGATCGCGCCGAATCCTCCCGGCACATGGCCCGCGATGTAGAACAGCGCGACGACCGCCCCGCCGACGAGCAGGAAGAACTGCATCAGGTCGGTCCAGGCGATCGCGCGCCCTCCGCCGGCGGTGGTGTAGGCCAGGATGATGACGACGGTCGCCACGACGCAGGTCGAGAACGGCAGCGCGCCGCCGCTGACGACCTCGAGCACCTTGGCGATGGCCACGATGCGCACCGTCGACGCCAAGGTCCGCGACAGGAGGAAGTAAGCCGAGCAGGTCGTGCGCACCGTGCGTCCCATGCGGCGCTCCACGGCCTCGTAGATCGAGGTGACCTTGTGCTTCTGATAGAACGGAAGGAGGACCGACGCCACGAAAACCGTGGCGGCGATGTCACCGAGATTCGAGAAGAGATAGCGGAAGTCGGCGCCGTAGCCCTCGGCGGGAGTGCCGACGAACGTCAGGGCGGAGATGCAGGTCGCCATGAAGCTCGCGGTCGTCACGAGCCAGGGAATCGAGCGCCCGGCCAGGAAATACTCGTCGGTCGTCTTCGACTGGCGGCGGGCGGCCCACCAGCCGATGCCCGCCAGCGCGGCCGTGTACGCGAGCAGGACGGCTCCGTCGAGGGCTCCGATCGCCATCATGATTTCTTCTCCTTGAGCTTCTTGAGCTTCCGGGCGGCCGACTCGGACTCCTTCTTCGCGGCGGCGATCATGGCCGGCTCGCGGCGCTTCGCCTCGGCGGCGGCTTCCTTTTTGAGCTTCGACCACGATTCCAGCCGATCGGCGGCCATCGTGCCCGCCGCGACGGCGGCCTTCACCGCGCAGCCGGGCTCGCTGTCGTGCGCGCAGTCCTTGAACTTGCACGACGGCGCGAGCGCCTCGATCTCGTCGAACGTCTTCGCGAGGCCCTGCTCCGAGTCCCAGAACTGCATCTCGCGCATGCCGGGCGTGTCGAGTAGAATTCCCCCGTTGGGGAGAATGAACAGCTGACGGTGCGTCGTGGTGTGGCGGCCGCGCTCGTCCTTGCTGCGCGTCTCCGCCGTCTTGATCTCCTCGTTGCCCGCGAGGCGGTTGACCAAGGTCGACTTGCCCACGCCCGAGGACCCGATCAGCCCGATGGTGAGGCCCGGCTTGATCCAGGCGTCGAGCGCGTCGAGCCCCGCGGCGGTCTTCGCGCTGATCGCGATGACGGGCGCGCTGCCCGCCGCGATCTTGGCCTGCTCGAGGTAGGGTCCGGGAGCGTCGCAGGCGTCGAGCTTGTTGAGCACGAGCACGGGCGTCGCGCCGCTCTCGAGGCTGACCGTCAGAAAACGCTCGAGGCGGCGCACGTTGAAGTCGGCGTTCAGGGCGGTCATGACCAGGACCGTGTCGAGGTTGGCGGCGATGACCTGCTCCTCCATCGTCTCTCCGGCGGCCTTGCGCGAGAGCTTGGTGCGGCGGGGGAGGATGCGGCGGATCAGGACCGTCTTCTCGTTGGGCACCGCCTCGGCGGAGACCCAGTCGCCGACGGCGGGAAGGCCGGCGCGGTCGGCGGCCGTGTGCCGCATCTTCCCGGTCGTGCGGGCGGATTTCACGCCTTGCTCCGACATGATCTGGAAGAGCCCGCGCTGCTCTTCGATCAGGCGGGCGGGAAACAGGCCTTTCGCGGCGTCGCCGCCGAAAGCCTCGGCCCAGCGCGCGTCCCAGCCCCAGTCCTCGAGAATTCCCATCGGATTGATTCTAACTGATTCCGGAAACGGTTGGGCGCGCGCTACCGCGCTTTTTTCTTCCGGCGTCCCGGGGCGGAAATCCGGCTCAGCGCGACCGGCGTGATGCCGAGGTAGGAGGCGATGAGCTTTTGCGGCAGCTTCGCCGCGAGTTCCGGCTTCTCCTTCAGGAAGTCGCGGTAGCGTTCGGTCGCGGAATTGAGGAGCAGCTCCTGCTCGCGGCGCTCGCGCTGGCGGTAATGGTCCTCGGCGATGACCCGTCCTAATTCCTGCCAGCAGGCATGATCGTCGTAGAGCGCGGTCACGCGCTCGTAGCGGACGACCAGGATCTCCGAGTCCTCGAGCGCCTCGATCGTGGTGCGCGACGGCCGCTTATCGAGCAGCTCGGCGTAGGCCGCGAGCATCTCGCCGGGCCCGCGGAATGCCTTCGTCGCCTCGCGCCCGTCCTGATCCGTGTAGTAGAAGCGAAAGAGGCCCGTGACGACGATCGCGGCCTCGTCGGCCGGCTGGCCGGGCTCGATGAACGCCCGGCCTTTGGCGAGGCGCCGCGGCCGGAGGAAGCCCTCGAGGCGCGCCCATTGCTCGGGGGGGATCGGCGCCAGGCGCTGAAGGGCCTTAAAAATAAGGGGATGGCGGATTAACATAGGTTAACGACGAAAATCGGGAGCCGGGGTATCATCAAGGCATGGATATCAACGTCTACTCCGTCGCGACCCCCGCCGTGCTCGCCGTCGTCGCCCTCGAGGCCGCCTACTGTTTATACCAGAAAAACGGCTATTACAGGTTCGACGACGCGATGGCCAATTTCGGCACCGCGATCGGACATCAGGTGACCAACCTCGCCGTGGCCGCCCTC
>JAHFCD010000225.1 GCA_023249695.1 Elusimicrobiota bacterium | reverse complement strand
GCAGGAAGAGACCGCCAAAAAGGCGCCGCCGCCCGTGACGTGCGGTCCCGGAACCGTCGCCCAGGGCAATCAGTGCGTCGGTCAGGTCCGCAACTAGGCTTGGAGGCTTTTATGAATAAAATACTTCTGCGACTGTCCGCCGTGATGCTCTGCGCCGGGATGCTGGGGGCGTCCGCCTGCAGCGGCTGTTCGCCGCAAACTCCGCCGGACGCGAAATCCGATCCGGCCTTGGCTCCGCAGTCCATGGTTTGCGGCGCCTATACCCATCGCGTCGGAAACCAGTGCGTCGGCGACACCACGACCTCCAGCAGCTCGCGGGGCACGCCGTCCACGCTCAATACCAGCGGCAACAACTGATCGCCGGCCGTAGGAATAAAAAATCCGTCCCGCTCGCGGGACGGATTTTTATTTGGGGGATCAGCGTCCGCCGAGAGGGGTAAAGCCGTTGGGCGATGCGTCCTTCGGCTTGTCGAGGTTCTTTTGATCGAGCGACACCGGGGCGGCCTGATTTTTCAGCTTGCTTGAATTCAGGAGGTCCGCCATCATCTGGCTCTGATCCGGAGCCTTGGTGCTGCTGCCGTCGAGCATGGCCGCCATGCTCGGAGGAAGGCCCGCGGCCTTGATGACGGTCGTCACGAGGTCCTTCGCGATCTTGTCGTTTTGGAGGATGCCGCCGGCCGCCGCCATCAAGCTCGAAGGCGCCTCCTTGAAGCCCGTTATGAGGGCGTCCCGAATCCCCGGATCGGTCCCGTATTTCTTGACGAGCTTGCCGAAATCGTTGGACTTGGCCAGGCCGTAGGCGAACTTCAGAGGATCCTTTTCCTTCCAATACTGATCGCGCAGCGCGCGCAGCTCCGGCGAGGCGGTCCAGTCCTTGCCGTACTTGGTGATGGACGGATGCTTCTTCTCCATGCGCCGGACGAACGAGTCGACCAGCTTCTCGTTTTTGAGCGCGGCTTCCTTGAAGCTCAGCACGGCCGCGTCCTTGGGATTGGTCGGATTCGGAGTCGCGCCGGTGGAGCCCGCGGTCTTCGGCGTCGACCCGGAGGTGCCGGCGGTGACGACCTGCATGCCGGCGTCGCCCTTGACCATCCCCAGGCTCGTCTGCGCCGTCGGCGCCGGCGTTTGCACGGCTAAGGGCGCGGCTGGAAACGACGGGGGGGCGTTGGAATGGGCCGGGTCCGGCGTGGTGCTCATGTCGAAGCCGGAGGTGTCGAGGCTGGCGTTCCGGTTGGAGCGGAGATGCCACCCGACGACGCCGATCGCCGAGCCGCCGACCGCGAGCATGACGAAGATCGCCCCGGCATGGCTCGTTCTTTGCGTCGGCTCGTCGCTCATCACCTCATTATGGCCGGGCGGCGTTGCCCTGTCAAGGCGACGATTCTCCAAGTTCACGGGGTTTTGAATCCGGGCGATTGAACGACCTGGCGCCTTCGGCGCCATGCCGTTCAAATAGAGATATCCTCGTTCGATTATCTTGAGATAAACCTGTCTCCCATCCGCCGCCCGAAACCCCGTGAACATGGAGGACGATTGTCTGTCGGGTGGTCCCCGTTCGCACGCTCGTCGTGGCGCGGGTGGGGAGAATCCCTACGGGCCGGGCGACCGGGCGCCCGCTCCCTTCGGGAATCTCCCCACCCCTATCAAGCGAGGCTCCGGGACCGCCCGACAACCCTAGCGTCCGAGTGCCATATAAGGGTTGTGCCTTGCGTTTCCGCGAGCGGAAACGCCGCCACGTCGTCGTCATAGCCCATGGGGCCGCGCCTCGTCAACCTCAAGAGGCCGGGCGAGATGATCCGCAGGGAGCCGGCGCGCGGTCGCCGGGCCCGGAGGAGCAGTGTGCTGACGCGCAGTCTCCCCCGGACGCGACCACGCGAGCGAGACGAGGCGCGATACTTAATTTCGTAATGGGCAACAGCTATAATTCGGGCGATGACGAGAAGGATTTTGGCGCTCCTCCTCGCCCTCGCGCTGGCCGCCCCGGACGCCGGGGCGGTCGCTTTTAACGACGTCTTGCCGGGCGCGCGGGCGATGGGCATGGGCAGCGCGTATTCGGCGATCGCCGACGACGCGTTCGGCCTGTTTTACAACCCCGCCGGCACGGCGAACACTCCTTATGTTCAAGGCGCCGGCACGGTCGGGCGGATGCTGTCGCCCAAAGGCCCTTTGTCCTTCGCCACCGCCGCCTATCTGCGGCCGTACGAGCCGATCAACACGGCCACGGTCGGCGCGGCCTATCATCTCGAGCGCCAGCGCAACGGCGGCGACATCGATTCCCTCCTGTTCAACTACGCCCAGGAGTACAAGGTCCGCAGCCTCCCGTTTTCGCGGCCGCTCAAGGTCGGGATGAACGCGAAGATCGTCAACTCCGACGCGGGCGACGGAAGCAAGAGCAAGTTCGGCCTCGGCTTCGACGCCGGCGTGATCGCCCGCTCCAACGCGGGAATCTCGGCCGGCATCGTCCTCAGCGACTTCGTGACCGGGCTCGCGTATCCGCGCCCCGGCATCACGCTCGCGACCGCGTATACCTGGGACCGCCGCTTCACGCTCGCCGGCGACTTCCGCGTCCGCGGCGGCCTGGCTGAGTTCTACCCGGGCGTCGAGGCGTCTTTTCATCAGGGGCTGCTGCGCCTGCGCGCCGGCAAGGGGCTGACGCTCGACGGCGTGGGCACGATGTCCTTCGGGCTCGGCTTGAATTTCTCGCCGATGATCCTCGACGTGGCGATGTCCCTGCCGACCGCGGGGCTCAACCGAACCGGCGGCGGCTATCAAGCCAGCTTCAGCTACCGTTTCGGCGCGCCGTCCTTCACCGGACAGTTCGTCGGCCAGGCGGCGGCGCAGGCGGAGACCCTGCGCACCGACCTGTCGAACCTCGAGCAGAAGCAAAAGACGATGTCCCAGCAGGCGGGCACGGCGGAGAGCAACAAGGTCACCGCGGAATCCCAGCTGCGGGTATTGGAGAAGCGCGTGCTCGAGGCGCAGGACGAGTACCGCGCCCTGCTCAAGCGCAACGACGAGCTCGAGTACCGCGTCGCCGAGAAGGCCGCCGGCCTCGTCGGCAAACCGAAGCCGGTCGCGGTCAAGGCCCGCCCCAAGCGTCCCGCTCCGCCCGCGTGGCCCAAGCGGCACGTCGTGATGGCCGGCGAGACCTTGCGCACGATGGCCAAGCAGTATTACGGCGATCCCAATCAATGGGAAATCATCTACGACGCGAACCGGGAAAAGGTCGAGCGCGGCCTGCCGGCCGAGGGCGCCAGCCTCGTGATCCCCGCTCCGGTTCCTTAGACATGGCCGCCATCGGGGTGCTGGCGAAGGAAGCCGCCGACCGGGAGCTCCTCGGCCTGATGCTCGGCGAATTCGGCCATCACGCCGAAGGGGCCGGCCGGCTCGAGGAGGCGCTCGAGTTCGCGCGCGAGCGCAGGACGCGGGCGTTCCTGCTCGTGGACGGCGCGGGCGCCGACGCCGAGAGCCTGACGCGCGAGCTGATTCGCGCATTCCCGCTTCTGCCGATCGTGGTGGCGCTGAAGGTGCGCGACGCGAGCCGCGCCGTGGCGCTCATGCGCGTGGGCGCCTGCGAAGTCGTGGCGCCGCCGTGGACGCCGGAGGACCTGAAGGCCTCCGTCTCCAAGGGCCTGCGCCTGCAGGGCACGTTCATCACGGCCGCGAGCGCGGCGCCCGCCAGCCGGTCCTCGCTGTGGTACGCGCTGTCGGTCGCCCTGTTCCTGGCCGCGGGCCTCGGCGTCGCCTCGCTCAAGCGCGTCGAGGAAAAGCGCCTCGCGGCGGCGACGCGCGTCGATCGCTGGGAGCTGCCGGTGAGCCATCCGGCCGGCCTCGCGTTCGACGGGAAGTCGCTCTGGCTCGTCGACTGGTTCACCCAGTCCTTCTACGCGCTGTCGCCCAAGGACACGGCCGTTCAGGTCGTGCGCCACCAGACGGCGGAGACGCCGGTGGCCGCGGCCTTCACCGGCGAGGCGATGTGGACCGTCTCGGCCGACGGCACCGTGACCCGGCACATGCGCGACGAGAAGCTGACCCCGCTGACGCGTTATCCGAAGGCCGCGCCGAACTCGGCGGGCCTCGCCTTCGACGGCCTCTATCTGTGGACGCTCGACGCGCGCGCGAAGGTCCTGCGCAAGCATCTCGTGGACCGGGACCTCAGCGTGCTGGCGACCTATAAATGGCGCGGCGTGAAGGCCGCGGGCCTGCTGTTCGACGGCAAGACCCTCTGGTCGCTCGACGCCGCGGACCGGCGGCTCATGCGCCACGGCTTGGAGCGCCCCGAGGACGTCGTCGAGGCCGTGCCGCTGCCCGAATACGCCGAGGGCGCGTTCATCCCGACCGGCGCGGCCTGGGACGGCTCCCGCTTTTGGACGGTGGGCGAGGCGAAGGACGGGAAGGGCCCGGCGCGCCTCGTGCGCCACAAGGAAGAGGCGTTCTGATGCGGGCGCCCAGCTTGGTTCCGGCGCTGCTGAGCTTTCCGGGCTCGGCCGCGCGCCAGGATTCCTGGGGCCGCCTCCTCAAGATCACCGCCGGCGGCGGCGAGCTGTCCACGGCCGCGCGTCTGGCGAAGGGCGAGCGCGTCGCGATCCAATTCGACCTGGGCGGCGAACGCCTTCTGATGCCGGCGCGCGTGCACCTCGCTTACGACGACGACGGCCAGTGCGTGGCCGAGCTGCGCTGGAGCGACATGGTCGCGCGGCGCCGCTTGGCGGTCGTGCTCGTCGACGTGCTCTCGAAATCCTAAGGCGCGGTTCCCGCGAGCCGCTTAAATCGTACAATCGCAGCCCATGCGATCCCGCCGTCCGAACGACTTCGTCGTCGCCTCGTTGGCGATGATGTTCCTCTCCGGCGCCGCGGCGCTGATATACGAGATCGTCTGGCTCCGAGTGCTCTCGCGCTCCTTCGGCGTCACGGTGCACGCCGCGAGCGCGCTCGTTTCGCTCTACATGCTGGGGCTCGCCTTGGGCGCGGCGGCGGCCGCGCGCGCGCGCGGCCGACGCGATTGGCTGAGGGTGTACGCGTGGCTCGAAGCGGGAGCGGGCCTTGCCGCCCTGGCGGCGACGCAGCTCATGAAGGGGCTGCCGGGGCTCGTCTCCTCCCTGGGCGGTTCG
>JAHFCD010000224.1 GCA_023249695.1 Elusimicrobiota bacterium | reverse complement strand
GCTGCCTCATCGACCTCGGAGTCGAGGCCGCGATCGTGGAGAAGTCCGGCTCGTGGTACATCTACGACGGCGAGCGCCTCGGCCAGGGCCGCGAGAACGCGAAGGCCTACCTCAAGCACCACACGGCCGTCGGCGAGAAGCTCGAGAAGGCGCTGCGCGACAAGTACCTCGTCGCCCCCGTCGACTCCAAGCCGGTCGAGGACGACGCGGAAGCTCCGGCTCCCGCGAAGGCCGAGGCCAAGACGACCGCCAAGTCGAAAGCTTAACCGAGCCGCGAAGTAAAGGCGCCGGTCCTTCGGGGCCGGCGCCTTTTTTCGGCGGCGGGAACCCGGTCCAGGAGCGGGTTCGACAAGCTAAAATAAACCCGTGAACGACAAGGACGCGGCCGCCCGCCTCGAGGAGTACGCCCGCTACCTGAGCCTGGAGCGGGGCCTCTCGCCGCGCACGGTGTCGGCGTATCGCGGCGACATCGGCGCCTTCTTCGCCTGGGCCGCCGAGCGCAAGCTCGAGGCGCGCAAGGCGCAGCGGACCGACCTCGACGATTTCCTCTGGTCGCAGCGCGAGCGCGGGCTCAAGCCCACGTCGTTGTTCCGCAAGGTCGAGTCGCTCAAGAGCTACTTCGCCTTCGAGACGCTCGAGGAGCGCCTGCCGGAAAGCCCGGCGGAGACCTTGCGCACGCCGCGCATCCCCGCCCGCCTTCCGAAGTACCTGACGAAGGAGGAGGCGGCGCGCCTGCTGGCCGCGCCCAATACCGCGGAGTACGAGGACGTCCGGGACCGCGCGATGCTCGAGCTGCTGTACGCCTCGGGGCTGCGCGTCTCCGAGCTCGTGTCGCTCAAGCCGGAATCCGCCAATCTCCAGGACGGCTGGGTGAAGGTTCTCGGCAAGGGGAACAAGGAGCGCCTGGTGCCGGTGCACGCGCGCGCGCTCGCGGCGGTGCGCGGCTATCTGGCCGAGCGCGAGCGGAGATTTAAAAATCCCGCGGCGGAGCTTTTCCTCGGCCGCACCGGCCGGAAGATGTCGCGCACGCAGTTCTGGCGGCGCCTGCGCGGCCTGGGCGAGCGCGCCGGCATCAAGCAAAAATTGCATCCGCACCTGCTGCGGCACACCTTCGCGACGCATCTGCTTCAGGGGGGCGCGGACCTGCGCTCCGTCCAGGAGATGCTCGGCCACGCCGATCTCGCGACGACCCAGATCTACACCCACCTCGACGCCTCGGCGCTCAAGGCCGCCCACGCGAAGCATCACCCCCGGGGATGAGGCTTCGCGCGGGGCCCTCGCGGCGGGGCGGAATTCCGGCTACACTCACGGCGTGAAGGTTCTCGCCTTGATCCTCTGTCTGGCAGGCCCGGCTACGGCCGGGCCACCGGCCGACGCGCCCGGCCCCGACGAGGCGACTCGGGTCAAGATCGCGGAGTACATGCTCAAGACGCCGCTCGACGAGGCCAATCCCACCTTGGTCTCCGGGTTCATGAAGCTCGATCCGGAGACCTTGCCCAAGAAGATGCGCGACAAGGTCCGCGGCAAGCAGATGGAGATCGACGCCGTCGTCAAAATCCACAAAGGCAAGAAGAAGGGGCCGTTCCGGTTCCCGTCCGCCTGCGTCATCAAGCGCTACGAGGGCCCCGAGGGCCTGCGCGTCATGGGCATGATCCAGGGCAATGTGGAGATCGAAGGCGAGGAAGAGGAGTACATCGAGAAAAAGACCAACTGCACCGAGGACCAGCTGCTGTGCGAGTTCTCCCTGAACATCGTGATCATGAAGCGAAAGGACAAGCCGCCGCTGAAGCGCTATTTTTTGATGGAGGCGGACCCGCTGATGGCCCTCGTCGGCGAGAAGCGCGGCGGCGGGGGCAGCGCCGGAAACCAGTACTTCCAGGAGCTCAAGCCCAACTGCCAGAAGTCGGCGTCGCCCTAGGCCGAGACGGCATCGGCCCGAACTCTTCCCGGGAAGAGTTCCAGAAAAATCGTCGAACTGCCTCGGCTCGGCGTCGCGGGCGCTAGCTCGTCTTCGAGACGACCATCGCCCCGCCCATGCCGCCGCCCGCGCACGCCGCTAGCATGCCGTGGCGTCCCTTCGGGTTGTTCTTGAGAGCGTGGACGAGGTTGAGCATCAGGCGCGCGCCGGTGGCGCCGAGCGGATGGCCGACGGCCAAGGAGCCGCCGTTGGGGTTCATCGCGCCGGACTTGTTCTTGGCTTCCCAGTCGTGGCCGAACTTGTCCTTGCCGAGCTTGAAGATGGAGAGGACGGTCGCGGCGAAGGGCTCGTGCAGCTCGATCTGATCGAGGTCCTCGAACTTGACGCCGGCGCGGTTGAGCGCGGTCGGGGCGGCCAAGGCGGGGGAGACGCCCATGTGCGCCGGGTTGTTGCCCTCGAAGCCCCAGCCCTTGATCTCGGCGAGCACCTCGAGGCCGAGCTCCTTGGCCTTCCGGGCGGTGGTTACGATCACGGCGGCGGCGCCGTCGGAGCGGCCGCAGGAGTTGAACAAGGTCACCGTTCCCTTCACGCCTTCCTGCCAGGTCTTGCCCTCGAGGTGGGCGGCGTTGTCGGCGTAGAACTGCTTCATCGTGTACGCGGAGTTGTCGAACGCGGCCGGAGCCTTCGCGAACATCTGCGGCTTGTCGACGAGATCCTCGCGCAGGAACGGGTACTCGTCCTTCTCGAGGATCGTCGCGCCGTCGCGCACGACGGGCACCACGCTCGCGGCGAAGAAGCCGGACTTCCAGCCGGCCAAGGTGCGGCGGAAGCTCTCGCGCGCGTACTCGTCCTGCTCGGCGCGGCCGACGCCGTAGATCTGGGCGCAGACCTCCGCGGTGACGGCCATGTTGATCTTCTTGACGGGATCGGTCAGGCCCTGCTCCATCGCGTCGGAAATCTGCACGTCGGGCGCGGTCAGCAGGTCGGCCCACTTCTCCTTGACGACCGTCAGCGAGCGCAGCGGCTTGGCCGAGCGGCTGCCGTCGATCGAGTAGGGCAGGCGCGACATGACCTCGACGCCGCCGGCCAGGTACACCTCGCCCTCGCCGGCCATGATGAAGCGGCAAGCCGACGCGATCGACTCGATCGAGGAGACGCAGTTGTTCTGCACGGTCACGGCCTGCACGGAGAGGGGAAGGTCCGCGCGCAAGGCGGCGACGCGCGCGATGTTCGGCGCGGAGAAGGTCTGGCCGACCCAACCGACGATCACGCCGTCGACCTTGTCCTTGGCGAGCTTCGCGCGGGAGAGCGTCGCGTTGATCGCGTCGACCATCAGGTCTTCGGGCTTGACGGCGGACAGGGAACGGGAAATGTGGCCGATCGCCGTGCGGGCGCCGCCGGCGATGACGATGGTCTCGGATTTGGCGATCATAGGGGTATCCTCTCCACAGTGAGTGTTCGCGAACATCATATAATAACGGGCTTGAAGCGGCTCGTCTTCGTCGCCAGCCATGTCGGCTATCCCATGGACCGCACGCCCCTGGGCGGCGGAGCCATGGTGGGCCTGCAGCTCGTGCGCCACTGGCGGACCGACCCTTCCTGGTCCCTGACGGTGCTCGGCTCGGGCCCCGAGACGCCGGTCGGCGGCTGCGACTACCACCGCCTGGCCGAGCGCGCCGACGGGCTCGTCGACCTGGGCGAGCTCGACTACGCGCGCTTCTGCCGGGATTTCGAGACGGAAACGACGGACTGGATTCTGGAGCGGCGCCGGGAGTATCCGCCGAAGGACACCGTGATCGTCGTCAACGACGTGTCCGAGGGGCCGACGCTCGGCCGTCTGGCCGAGGCGGGCTACCCGATCCTCTCGATCTGGCACGTGGACGTCGTCGACTACTTCAACAAGCTTTACCTGCGCCGCATCGTGGCCCCGGAGAAGCTGACGCGCCTGCACGAGCGCATGCGCTCGTTCGGCGCCGACTGGATCCTGCCCGACGTGCTCAACCTCGTCTTCGAGAAGCAGCGGGAGACCGTCTATCACTCGAAGCGGATGGTCGTGCCCTCGAGCGCGATGGCCGACACCTTGATGCGCTGCTACGGCGAGCTCGTCGGCTACGAGGAGCTGTCCCGGCGGATCGTCGTCGTGCCCTGGGGCGTCTGGTCGGACCCGGCGGGGGCGGCCGACGAGAACCGCGCGGCCGAGCTGCGCGAGTACCACGAGATCCGGCCCGACTCGACGGTCCTGATGACCTTGTCGCGGATCTCGCCGGAAAAGGGCGTGCATCTCCTCCTCGAGGGGCTGCGCCTGCTCGAGGCCGGCGGCAAGATCGCCGGCAGGGACATTCATTTGTTCATCTGCGGCGAGCCCGCGTTCATGATGGGCCAGGCCTACGGACGGAAGGTCCGCGCGGCCGCGGCGAAGCTCAAGCAGGTCAAGGTCGTTTTCCCCGGCTATCTCGACGCCGCCGCGAAGCGGGCCTACTTCCAGCTCGGGAACCTGTTCATCTCGCCATCGATCCATGAAAGCTACGGCTTGAACGTCGTTGAGGCCATGCACGCGGGTCTGCCGGTGCTCGCGAGCGATCACTACGGCGTGCGCGACACCTTGCCTCCGGCGGCGGGGCGCCTCGTCCATTATCCGACGCCGAAGAAGGCGCCGCCGCTGCTGGCCGCCGCCCTGCTCGAGATGATCTCCGATCCCGAAAAGCTCAAGAAGATGGGGGAGGCCGCGCGCGTCGCCGCGTCGGCGATGCCGTTCTCCGCGGCGGCCGACGCCGTGCGCCTCGCGGCGCTGGGGCTGATCCAGTGAAGCCCGGCCTGCGCGTCGGCATCACCGTGGACCTTCCCGCCCGCGTCGAGAAGCACATGAAGCCGCATCTCGAGGGCCTCGTGCGTCATCCGTTGTACGCGACGTGGGCCATGGTCTACCACATGGAGACCGCGGCGCGCATGCTGCTGGCGCCCTACCTCGACGCCGACGAGGAAGCCGTCGGCGGCGCCGTGCTCGTCAAGCACCTGCGCCCCGCGCGCGTCGGCGCGCCGCTGCACGTCTTCGCCAAGCTGGTGCGAATCAGAGGCGCGCGAATTTTCGCGCGCACCGAGGTGCACAGCCGCGGGCGCAAGATCGGCGAGGGGTCCGTGCTCCAGGTCGTGATGTCGCGGTCCCGCTTCGCCAAGCTCATCCAGGAGGCGCGCTGA
>JAHFCD010000223.1:2767-5135 GCA_023249695.1 Elusimicrobiota bacterium | reverse complement strand
AGGAGGATCGGGATCGAGGTGAAGGTGTGGAAGATGTCGAGCAGCTCCTCGTAGGCCGTGTAATCGGGCAGGAAGTGGCCGAGGTTGACCTGGCTGAGCGCCGCCGCGACGCGCGTGAGCGCCGCGCGTCCGCCGCCCGCGATCGAGACGTTCTCGGCGGTGTAGCGGCTCTTCATCCCCTTGCGGTAGCGGGCGTTGTACAAGGCCGCGACGGCCTCGCGCAGCTCGAGCACGCCGGCGACGGGCGCGTACTCCTGGTCGGCGGGATCGATCGCGAGCGCGGAGCGGCGCGGGGGGCCGCCGGGCAGCGGGCCGGTCTCGGGCATGCCCTGGCCGAGGTTCGCCCACGACGCGTCGGCGGCCTTGTAGCCGAGCTTGGCCGCCTCGGTCATCACGAAGATGACGCCGGTGCGGGGGACCGATCGGAACGACGGGATAGGGGTCGCGCTCATAAAAAGGTGTCAGGCCTAACGGTAATGACAGTATTTTTCAATGCCGCCTTCGGGAATACTGTCATTACCGTTAGGCCTGACACCTTTTCTGTCATGAGATCATGAAGGACGCCGCGGCGAAGCGGCCGGAGTGGGAGAGGGACAGGCTCCAGTCCTGCGGCTCGCCGCGCCAGAGCACGCCGGGCAGGCCGCTGTTCTCGGTCAGGGCGAGCTTGCTCGCGGAGCCGATGTCCTCATTGGCGGAGGCGATCATGTCGAGCGCGAGGTCTCGGACGAAGGCGCCGGGCGAGGTCCGGGGCGGAACTTCGCCGACGCTCCACAAAATGTCGCCCTCGGTCTCTTCGTCGCCGATGTAGCCGCCGCGCAGGACCGCGACGCAGTGCAGCTTCTCCTCGTCGTCGTCGGTGAATCGGACGTCGAGCTGAAGCCCCGTCGGGATGTGCGTCGCCTTGCGCCGGAACAGGTCCACCTCGATTTCGTGGAAGGCTCCGTTGGGGACGACGATCACCGCGCGGCCGAGGGCCTTGTGGCAGGCCTCCTTCGCGCAGAAGAAGCGCCAGAAGGTCCGGAACAGGCCCGCGGGCCCCTGGTCGGCCAGGTAGGAGAGCTCGCGCCTCGTGAGGTGACGCTCGAGCCATTCCGGATCGGCCTCGGTCAGGTCGTCGGAAAAATTTTCCCGCAGGAGGCCGCCTTTCAGATCCACGACGTCGTTGCCGGCGCAGTTTCGCGCCATGTCCGAGCGCTTCCACCATTCCAGCTGCATCGCGGCCAGGCGATCGAACAGGCGCTGGCTGATGTCGCGGGGGTTCGTCTCTCCGGGCAGGACGCCGTCGATCAGGTCGGCCACGACGCGCAGGCGGTCGCCGCGCGGCGGGCAGGCGGTCGTCGCGATCTGGCGCTCCGAGCGCAGGTACACGCAGAGGAACTTCGAGGCCGGAACCTCGAGCGCGAGCTTGCCGAGAAAATCCTTGGGGCGCTTGGGCTCCAGCCAGCCCGAGCGGGAGCGGCCGGCCTCCGGGTAGACGAACACGGCGCCGCCCTCGCGCAGGACCCAGGCGCACTTGTCGAAGGCCTTCTGCCGCCACGACTCGCTGGCGGCGTCCTCGCCGCCGCGCAGGAAGGGGATGCAGCGGCAAAGATAGAGCAGGCCGCGGATGAAGGCGCTTTGCAGCGGACCGCCGAGCTTGTAGTAGTTCGTGTACTCGGGCGTGGACCACGGTATGCGGCGATCCTCGATGAGGCGATTGACGGGGAAGATCGCCCAGTAGACGAGGAAGCTGTCGATGAGCGTCAGGTGGTTGGCGGCCCAGATGACGGGGCCGTCGTGGGCGTCGAGCTTGGCCCAGATGTCGGCGCGCAGGGCGTCGATCTCGTCGTCGAGGCGATAGCCGAAATGAAACCGCGCGACCGCGGTGACCACGAGCGACACGGGCACCACGAGCGCGCGGCTTAAGCGCCACTGGAGGCGGAGGGCTTTGACTTCCTCCGCCTCCAGCGGCATTTTTAAGAGAGCTTCTCGGCCAGCGAAACGGCTTCCTGGAGCGCCGAGCGGACCTTGGCGACCTGGGCGTCCTCGATCGCGCGGCGCTTGCCGGCGGCCTCGGACACTTCCTGGGAGACCCGAAGCTTGGCCGCGCTCATCTTGAGGCGCGTGCGGATCTCGGCTTCCTCGCCGCGGAGCTTGGCGAGCGCGGCGGCATCGCCGCCGGCCGAGACGCCCTTGATCTTGTCGAGGGTCAGCCCGAGCTCGCTGCTGAGCGCGTCGAAGCCGCCCTTGTCGTTCGTGTAGGCCTTCGCCTTCGAGGCCGCCAGCTTGGACGCGTCGGCGAGGAGAGCGTCGTAATCCTTCGCCTGCGCGACGAGGGTCTTCAGGTTCGCGGCGGCCTCGGAGCGCTCCGCGCCGGCGAGCTTCTCGG
>JAHFCD010000223.1:1636-2757 GCA_023249695.1 Elusimicrobiota bacterium | reverse complement strand
TCTTGAGGGCGTCGGCCATCTTCCAGCCGTCGCCGGTCGCCATCACATAGGCGAACGACATGACCTTATCGAGATAGCCGTCGTTCTTCGGCATATGGCCGAGGTCCATGAGCATCTTGACCGACAGGCCCGGAGTGGCGGCCAACGCGTCCTGGCCATCCAGGATACGCAGCTTGCCGAGCTCGCCCGCGGTGAGCGTATACTCAGAAGGCGAACCGTTGGGGTTCGCCGTCTTGGTCGTCATCTTCGTGAGGAACTGGCGCTCGATCGACATCGTGATGTCGGCGAGGTTCGAGGATTCGATGCCCATGCCCACGATGTGGCCGAGGTAGGGGGTGTTCGCGTCGGCGGCGGCGTAGTTCGCCTCGTTGGTGGCGTATTTCTTGACGCCCGCCGTGATGCGCTTCTCCGTGTCTTCCGGGGTGAGCGTGTTCACGTCGACCGCTTCGACAACCGCCTGTTTTCGCATGAATGCCATGTTCTTCGTTCCTCCGAGGATTACCTGATTCTATTACTTTCCGTCCCAGCGTTTGAAGAGGACGCAGCCGTTGACGTCGCCGAAGCCGAACGAGGCCTTGATGACGTACTCGAGCTCCTTCTTCACCATCTGATGCGGGATGCTGTTGCCGATCGGAATCTGCGGGTGCACGTCCTCGCTGTTGATCGAGGGATGCACGTAGCCGTTGACGATCTGGTCGACGACGGCGACGCACTCCAAGGCGCCCGCGGCGCCGAGGGAGTGGCCGATCATCGATTTCGTGGATTGGATGAGGGGGAACTTCTCGAGCGGGAGCTCCAGCGCCTTGATCCAGCTGCCCACTTCGCGCGGATCCGCTCCGGTCGAGGTCAGGTGGCCGTTGATGAGCGAGATGCGCTTGGGGTCGAGCTCTCCGTCCTTGATCACCTGGCGGATGCAGCGCATGACGCCGTCCGGATTGGGGAAGGTCATCGTGCCGCCGTCGCGCTGGCCGCCGGAGTTGGCGTAGGCCGCGACGACTTCGCAGAGGATCGTCGCGCCGCGCTTCTGCGCCGATTCCAGGGTCTCCAGGCGCAAAACGCCCGCGCCGCCGGAAGGGACGAAGCCGCAGGCGCCGGCGCCCATCGGCTGGGAGCCCTTCTCG
>JAHFCD010000223.1:0-1626 GCA_023249695.1 Elusimicrobiota bacterium | reverse complement strand
TCGAAGCCGGACCAGGTTCCCGGATGGGTGCCCTCGGCCCCGCCGGCGTACATCGAATCGGCGAAGCCCATCTGGATGTGCTTGAACGCCTCGAAGATGGCCTCGGTGCCCGTGTTGCAGGCCGAGGAGTTCGTGGTGGTCTGGCCGCCGAGCCCCAGGAACTTGCCCACGGCCACCGACACCGAGCTCTCCATGATCTTGGGCACGATGTCCGTGCCCATCGGCCGGACGCCCATCCCGGGGTCCTGGTCGGGCGCCGCGGCGAGCACGGGTCCGAGCTCGTCGCACATCGTGTCCATGCCGCCGATGCCGCAGCCGATGATGGCGCCGGTGGTCCAGTCGACGGGCGTGTCGTTGTAGCCCTTCTTGAGATCCACGAGGACTCCCGACATGCGGGCGGCCTCGACGGCGGCCATCGTCGCGTACACCATCGCCTCGTTGAGCTTGGCGAGGTCGGGGCCGGCGAGCAGGGCCTCGGCTTCATCGGGCCCGACCGGAGGCTTGCCGCCGATCTGACAGGCGAAATTGAGGGCGGTGAGGTCCTCGTGACGGGCGATGCCGGACTTGCCGGCCTGAAGGGCGCTGCGGTAATCGGCGATGCCGAGACCGTTGGGGGCGACGGCGCCGATGCCGGTGATGACGACGCGCTTCGGGTAGCGGGTGCTCATTTCAGTTTCTCCGAATCCTTGGGAATCCACAGTCCGGACACGAGGCCGCTGAATGCGGTTTCTCCGTCCTTCGCGCCGCCGAGAAACTTGATCTCGGCTTCGGCGACGAGCTTGCCGTCGCGGAAAAAGCCTTCCTTGCCGAATGCCGCCCGGCAGGCGAGCGTGTCTCCGGGGCGCACCATCTTTTTAAAAGAGCCTTTGTCCAAGTGCGTGAACAGGTTCACCTGGTTCGCGAGGCTGTCCTCGCCGGCCTTGGCGCCCATCAGGTAGATCGCCCAGGCGACGATCGCGGTCTGCACCGCCATCTCGACCATCTTCACGCCGGGCACGACGGGGTTGCCGGGAAAATGGCCCGCGCAATCCTCGTCTTTCCAGGTGTACTTGGTGAGCACGTGCTGCTTGTCGATCTCGAGAATGAGATCGATGAAGCGCATCGGAGGACGCTGGGGGACGAGCTTGAGGACTTCGGCGGCGGTGAGGTCGCTCATTACAGCGCCATGCCCCCGTCGACGGCGATGACGGCGCCGGTCAGGTACTGGTTCTCGATGGCGTGCCACACGGTCTCGGCGATCGCCTCGGGCGCGCCGAACGAGCCGAGCGCGACGTCCTTGGCGATGCCCGCGCGCTGATCGTCGGGGATGCCGGCGGTCATGGCGGTCTCGATGAAGCCGGGGGCGACGGCGACGACGCGCACGCCCTTGGGGCCGAGTTCCGCGGCGAACTGACGGGTCAAGGCCTCGAGCGCCGCTTTCGTGGCGCCGTACACCGCGGAGCCGACGACGGCCTTTTGAGCCAGGATCGAGGAGATGTTGACGATCACGCCGGATTCGTTCCGGGCCATCTCTTTGGCGAAGTCGCGCATGAGGAACAGGGGGCCCTTCAGATTGGTGGCGATCAGCTTGTCGAACGCCTCCTCGGTGACCATGAGGGCGGGCTCGTGGGGCTTGTCGATGCCGGC
>JAHFCD010000222.1 GCA_023249695.1 Elusimicrobiota bacterium | reverse complement strand
AAGGCGATTTCCACGTTGATCTATCCCAGCCTGGTTCTCTCGGCGTCGCTGACCGTGGTCATGTTCCTGGTGATCTTCATCCTTCCCACGTTCGCGGAGATCTTCTCCCAGTTCGATATCAAGCTCCCGCTGTCGACGCGCGCGCTGCTCATGCTGAGCAGCTTGATCCGGGCGTGGTGGCCCGTCCTTTTGGGAGCGCTGGGGGCCGCCGGTTATTTCGGCTGGAAAACCCTTTCCTCCACGCGTAACGCCACGGCTCTGCAGGTCTTTCTCCTGGACGTGCCGGTGATGGGCGGCGTGATTCGCAACCTGGCGATGACCCGGATCTTCAAGACGATGGCGTCCCTGGCGTCGTCCGGAATCCCCATCCTGAAGTCCATCGAGCTCGCGAAGGCCTCCGCCGGCAACCGCGTCTTCGCGGAGGCTCTCGACCGCGTCCATCGAAGCGCCAGCGAGGGCCACGGCCTGGCTCCGGTCATGTCCGAGAGCCCTTTCCCCGAGATCGTGGGCGGGATGATTGAAACCGGGGAGAGGAGCGGATCCCTGCCGGCCGTTCTCGTGAAGCTGGCCGCCTTTTACGAGACACAGACGAACAATTCGATCCAGCGCTTTTTCTCCGTGTTGGAGCCCCTTTTCGTGGCCGTACTCGGGATGGTGGTCGCCGCGATCGCCTTCTCCGTGCTGATCCCGGTGTTCTCCCTCACGCAGGGCTTTTAACCTCCCATGAAGCGCGGCTTCCTGCTGATCGAATGCTCCATCGCGCTCATGATCTCGTCTTGCGCCCTGTTCACCTTTCTCATGCTGTTCGCCGTCGTCGTGCGGGCCGGCCAGCGGGTCGAGCGAATCGCCACGGCCACTCAACTGGCCTCGGCGCTGATGGAGGAAGTGCGCCTGCGGCGCTGGGACGAGCGCACGCCCATCCCTTCACGTGCGATCGCCTCGCCCGGGCCGTTGGGCCCCGATTCGGGGGAATTGAACAAGGCGTCCTTTAATGACGTGGACGATTTCAAGGATTGGACCGAGGCGCCGCCTCTCGGGCCGATGATGGAGCCGCTGCCGGCGTTCTCGACGTTCTCGCGCAAAGTGGAAGTCGAATACGTCGACGCGGCGCTCGCGCCGTCATCCTCTCCGACCGATCGCAAACACCTGCGCGTCTGCGCGTGGGATCCCGGAATGAAGCCTATATGCCTCGACGCCCTGCTGACCAATCGTTGAAGCGCGGATTCACCTTGGTGGAAATGGCCGTCGCCATCGCCGTCGGCGGCGTTCTCGGCCTGCTGATCTCCGCCATGATCAAGGCCGGCCTGCAAACCCTTCATTACGCGATGCGGCAGAACATGATCATGACCAACGCCCGTAAGGCACTCGTCGGCGATGGCGACAAGATGGGCGTCATCGGATCCGTGCGCTTGGCCGTCTCCGTCAAGGCCTTGTCCGACGATTCGCTGGCCCTTACCCCCGCGGAGGGAGCTTCGTCGAGCTTCGTCCTTTGTCCGCCGTCCTTATGTCTCTCGCATCATTCGCTGGAAGAGAAACGCGCCGACGGCGTCTCCTCTTTTGCCGTCGGCTACTACAATCTCAACGACGAAGGCCTCATCATGCGCTCCACGGCTCCCGAGTCCGTCGCTTTGGTCAGCGCCTACCTCGAGCTTGACGGGGCGGACGCGCGCCTTAAATCACGCGGCGCGTGGAGCGTGACGCGCTTGCGGAATTCTCCATGAGGCGTCCGCGCGCGCCCGGCGCCGCGCGGCGGCTGCTGGCCAGCGAGGCGGGCTCCGGCCTCGTCATGAGCCTCATGGCCACGGCCATGTTCGGGATCGTGTCGCTCACGATCTACTGCACGCTGCGCTACTTGAGCCGTGAGTCCGTCTATTACATGCGCGCCGCCCAAGCGCATGAAGCGGCCGAGGCCGGGCTCGAAAGCGCCTTATACCAGCTTCGATTGGACCCGCTTTGGCGCGGGGGATACCGGGAGAAGTCGTTTTGGGAGGGAGCCTACACGGTGACGCTCTCCACGGAGGATCCGCCCTGGGTGACGGCGACGGGCTACTCGGCTTCCATCACCGGTTTCGGGAGGGCGGCCCGGACGATCCGGGCCAAGGCCAAATTCACGAGCGCCGGCGACGGCTACGCGGTCGAGAGCGACGCCCGGGTCACGGTGAACGGCGCCGAAAGCCTGGTCGATTCCTACGATTCCGCCGTGGACGTCGCGCCCGCCCTGTTCGGCAGCCAGGCGAACATCTGGTCCAACGGCTCCGCGGAGACCCTTTCGCCGGGCCTGCGCATACGGGGCAGCCTGAACTTCCGCAGCGGACCCGAGCCCGAGCCGTCGAGCGTGGCGGGCGAGATCGTCTTGGCGACCGAACGGCGCGAGCTGGCGTTTTATGACGGTTCTTCCTTCGCGACGCGCAACAACAATTCCGTCCTGCCGCCCGACGTATACGATCGCGAGACCAAGATGCTGTCGATCCCCAGCGGCGTGAATGTCTTCCTCGATCCCGGGAACTATTACCTCAATGGAATCGACGTCCAAGGCACCTTGACCGCGAGGGCGGGCGGGCCGGTGAACGTCTACCTCAACGGAGACCTCAGCGTGACGGGCGCCGTCCTCAATCTCGGCGGCGTCCCGTCCCGGCTCAACATCTACGGCCAGGGGGCCGCGAACACCTACAACATCGGGCTCTACAATCTCGCCCCGCTTCCCGCGCCGCCGCTGCACGCGCGCCTGCTCTCCCGCGACGCCGCGGTGACGATCGAGCGTGTCGTTTACGGGAAAGTCGTGGGCAGCCGGGTCGATTTTGGGCCGAAGGGCGTGCTGCATTTCGACATCAGCGCCGGACGCGCCGCTCCCGATCATGCGGCTTGGGAGCCGGGAACGTGGGTCGAGAGCTCTCGCCGGCGGTAGGGCATCCGATCCCGCTGCGGTGCCTGGAATTCGCCGTCAATTACCGCTTTTTAACTGGCGAAGAATGGGATCGGGTGTTATCCTCTGACAGGTTGACCGGGAGAATGTTCATGAAAAACAGAAAATTGACCGCCCTTCTCCTCGCCGGCGCCTTGTTTTTGAACCCCCAGGTCCACGCAGACTTTTGGAGCGACGCTGCCGATTCGGTCGAAGACGCGGGAGGCGACCTGCTCGACGGCGCCGGGAATGTCCTCAGCGGCGCCGGGAATGTCGTCACCGACATCATTAACGGGCAAAGCGTCAGGGAGGACCTCCTGGCTCTCGCCAACGATGCGCTGCTGCTTCTGACCGAGCCGATCGTCGACCTGCTGACCAATTGCGAAAACAACACGGTTCATGGAATAAAAACGCAGTGCTTCTCCAAAGCCGAGAATAAGCAGCTGAATGACGCGCTCTGGGAGCTTCGAGCCCAAAAATATTATGTTCAGCAGAACGGAAAGCAGATCGACGCCTACAATGAAGTGGTGAAAAACATCACGGGCCTTTTCAACATGAGCGCCACGGCCATCAAGAACACCACGATTCGCACCGGCACGAGCGACTCCGATGCGTTTCACAAACCGAACGGCAGCGTCTATATCTATCGGAGAGCTTTGAGGCACCGGTCGCCGGTCGAGATCGGGGCGCTTCTTTTCCATGAATCTCAGCACAAATACGGCGAGCACACCCATGGCCCCGCAGCCGACAAGAATGAAAACGGCCCTTATGGCGCGCAAGCCATTTTCCTGATGAACGTTTTCCGCGACACCTCTCGGACGAGCGGCAGAAAGTTGGCGCATGACTTGGCGCGGTCAATCGCGGCCTACGCCATACTGGGGGCCGACGCGCCGGCGGCGCGGGATCGGATCTTGGGCACCCACGGAGTCGTGCTTCCCAAGCTGGTTCCGATCCTTGCCGCCGCCCCGGCCATCCTCCCCCCTCCATTGGTCGCCAATTTCAACTTTAATCAATACGATTGGCTCGGAGGCGGGCACATAGGCCCCGGCTATGCGCGGCCGAGCCGGCCGCAAGCCCAGGGGAAGCCGGCCCCCCTCCCCAACGACCCGAAAATCTTCAAGAAAATCGCCGAGGAGCACGCGCGCGCCACGCTGCGCTGGCTGCGCCTCGACGGCGGGGTTTCGTCTGCGGAAATCATGAAGAAGGCGTTGAAGAACCCGCGAATCTTCCTGCATGTGCAGATGGCGCTGCTGAAGAAGATCCCGTACACGAACATCGAGGCGCGCGATAAGATTCTCAGCGTGGTCCTCGGAGTTCTGAGCGAGGACGTGAACGCGCAGGACCCGCAAATTCAGCGCCTGATGTATAAGATCGCCCATCATGAAATGAAGGGCGATCTCTTCCTGCGTTCGCCGGAAATCGATGCGCTCAGCGATGAGCAGAAGATGGATGCCGTCCATGACGGGTACCTCGTCAAGCACAACGATTCGTACGGCCGGTCGAGCCTGTCGAATAAAGCCAGGGCCATGGAAATAGTCGCCATGGATCCCAATGAGGCGCGGCAGAATAAGTACCGGGCCGATCTGCGAAAGGCCAGCGCGGAATACTACCAATCCGATACGGAAACCCAGGAGACGCTCGCGCTCGTGCTGGCGGACCCTTCGAATTAGGGGGGAGGGCGCGGCTCGCCCTTCCCCTGTCCATCGCGGCCATTCGCGGCATCCTCTGATAAACCGGGCCTACGCCAGTATTGACAGGGAACGGGGTTACACCTATCCTCTGTAGGGTAAACATGGGTTGGCTTCGTTCCGGCTTGTTTCGACGCGTCGCGCTCGTGATGGGGGCTCTGGCCCTCATCCCCGTTTCCGTTTTATCTTGGAAAATACTGCAATCCAATGAGGCCGCCGTGCAGGGGGCCGTGCTCGAGCTGCACGTGAAGCTGGCCGAGAAGACCGCCGAGCAGGTCGAGGGCTGGGTCGACTCCGTGGACCAGCGCGTCAAGCTCGCCATTGTCGGGCTGCGCGCGCGGATGGATTGGGCGGACAAGAAGGAGCTGACGCGCTCGCTCGTCGAGGCCGGCAGCGGCGTGGCGTCGGTGACCTTGCTGCGCGAGAACGGCGGGGCGATCCTCGAGGCGTTCAGCCCCGTGCTCACGGGCGCGCCGACCGCGCTCGATCCCAAGGCCGCGCGCGCCGCCCTGCGCCGCGCGATCGCCCGCAAAGGCGGCGCCGAGAT
>JAHFCD010000221.1:873-5151 GCA_023249695.1 Elusimicrobiota bacterium | reverse complement strand
CCGCCGCGCCGATGGAATACCCGTCGGTCAACGCCGAGCCGATGCCGTCGTTCGACTCGCCGATGCCGTCGATGTCCGCGCCGGCGCCGACGCGGATCGAATCGCCGAGCTTCGACCCCATGGCGTTCGGAGATCCCTCCGCCTCCGCCCTCGCTCCGACTCCGATACCCGCGCCGGCCGCCGAGGCGGAGCCTTACGGCGTGGTGGCGCCGCCGCCCGCGCCGAAAGGACGCAAGGCCCTGCTGATCGGCTCGGTGGTCGGGCTCGCCGCGATGGGCGGGCTCGCCGTCATGGGCGGGTTCGTGCCCGGGCTGCAGAAGCCGAAAGCGCCCGTCGCCGTGCTCGAGACCTCGCCCCTTCCTCCGCCCGAGCCCGCGCCCCCCGCGGCCGCGGCGCCCGATCCCCGGCAGCAAGCCGTGGATTTCACGAAGGCGTGGCCGCTGCCCGGCGACCGGACCCTCGAGCGCGCGCTCGAGGACCTGGCCCCGTTGGCCGGGAATCTGTCGCCATGGATGGCGGACCCCCTGGCCGGCAGCCGCGTCCAGGTCAATTACTTCGCGCGCAGCTCGGCTCCGGGCGCGCCCACGATCGCCTACGAGTTCGAGGTGGACCTCGACGGCAAGACCCTCGTCGGCCGCAACGCCGCGGCGAAGTCCGTGCTGACCGGCAAGGCCGCGGCGCCGCCCGCGCCTCCGAAGCCGAAGCCCGTGAAGGTCAAGCCGAAGGCGCCGGTGAAGAAGGCGCCGGTGGAAGATTCGCTCGATACGATCCTCGGCGACGGACCCGCGAAGGCGCCCGCCAAGCCGGCGCAGGCGCACGCGCCTTTCGGAGAGGGCTCGACGCTGACGGATCCCGGCGACGCGCCGCCCGAGGAGGCCGCCGCCCCCGAAACGCGCCGGCCTTCGCGCGCCAAGCCCGCCCGCCGCGGAGCGAAGACGAAGGGCGCCAAGGCTTCGCCGGACGGCGCGGCGGGCGACGAAACGCTTCTCGACGACCTCTTGAAGGAGTGACATGGACTTAGTCCCCGGACTTAAGCAGCTCGAAGGCACGATGGCGATCACCGCCGACCGCATCAACGTCGTCAAGGCCAAGCTCGAGGACCTCTTGTTCCGCGCCCAAAAAATTTCCGCCGCGGCGAAGAACAACATGAAGGACAACGACACGATGTACGGCTATGACCTTCAAAATTTCCGCCGGGACCTGCGGACCTTCGGGATGGATCTGACCGCCTTGCCCGGCCTGCTCGCCTCGCTGGAGCGCACGGCCGAGTACGACCTCAACGCCGCGAAGTACGCGACGAGCGTGATGCGCGCCACCTCGCGCGTCGCCAACGCGATGAAGACCCTGCACGACATGTCCCTGCTCGCCCACCAGCACATCCGCATGAACGACCAGAAAATCCTCGCCTGGTACATCGCCCAGGAGATAGAGGAGATGGGTCAGAAATGCATGGGCCTGCCCGCGACCGCGAACAAAATCGTCATCGCCTGCACGACCCCGCTCCCCGGGTCGCCCGCGGCCGCGGCGCCGGCGCCGCCGCCCGCGCCCGCGGCGCCGCCCGCCGCGGGCTGACGGATCATATGGACCTTCTGCTCCGCCTGCTCGAGCGGCGCGTCATCGTCGCGATCGCCGTCGTCCTGGCCGCGGTATGGGCGGGGGGGCGTTGGGGCGGCTACGCCCAGGGCCGCGCCGACCTCATGATGCACCCGCCGGCCGACGTCAAGTCTCCTCTCGCCGCCGACATCATCAAGAGTTCCGAGGCCCGCGAATCGGCGAAACTGCGCGGGCTGCACCGCGTCGTCAGCGCGGAGATAGCGGCCGCCAAGGGCAACGGCTTCAAGGTCGAGAAGTTCCAGCGCCTCGCCGATAAGGCGCTCGACCTCGACACGCCCAAATACCGCTCCGCGGCCATCGAACGCCTCAATCGCCTGCGCCTCGCCATCCCGCAGAAGCACGAGGCCTTCAAGCCCGCCGCCGCCGGGGACCTCAATCCCGATCTGTTCGACAACCCGCGCCCGAAGGCCAAGGCCGCCCGCCGATGAAACGACCGCTCGCGCTTCTGCTGGCGCTCGCCGGCGCCCTCGCCCCGCCGTCGCCCGCGCGCGCCGCCGCCGACGGAGGCGAGGCCGTGTCCACGGCGCGCGCCGCGTTTCTCGCCGGCCGGTACGATGACGCAGAGAGCGCGTGGCGGTACCTCTCGGAGCTCGGCGTGGCCGCGCCCGAGCCCGAAGCCAACCTCTCCCTGACCCTTCGCGACAAGGGCCAGCACGAGGCCGCCACCGCCCAATGGCTGAAGGCCTCCCTGCTGGAGGGCGCCGACGGCTTCGCCTGGAACCAGCGCGCCTGGTCGTATCTCGCGACGGGCCGCCAGCGCGAGGCCCGCGACGCGTTCACCCGCGCGCTCGACCGCTCCTCGACGACGGCCACGCAGGCCGAGGCGAACGTCGGGCTCGGCCTCTCGTATATCCTCGACGCGAAGCCCAAGGCCGCCGACGCGCCGCTGCGCCGCGCGGGCCTCTCCGGCCCCTACGCGATCTCCGTTTCCGCCCAGCTCACGGCCGAGGCCGCGACGATGACCGGCGAGCGGCAGACCGTCCTGACCTATCTGCGCCAGGCCGTCGAGATCGACCCGGCCAACAACGAGGCCCTGCGCGGCCTCGCCAAGGCGCTGGCCGACGCGGGGGACAACCGCGCCGCGTGGCGCGCCTACAAGAAGATCCTCTCCCTCGATCCCAAGGACACCGAGGCGCGCAAGCATTACGAGAAGGCCGGGAGCTTCGTCACCGGCGACCTCGACGCCGCCGCGGGCGTGCGCCGCGTCGCCCGTCCGGTCCTCGATCCCGACCGCACCGATCAGGCGATGGCGGCCGACACCCGCGCGATCCGCGTCGGCCTGTACGGCGCGCCCGACGGACGACCGGCCGTGCTGACCCGGGCGTACGTCATGGCGAACAGCGCCTTCAAGGTGACCTCGGTCTCGCACGGCACCATGCGGGACAACGGCCGCCCGTTCGATCAATGGGAGATCGATTTCCGCCCCGAGAACGGCCTCGTCGAAGTCCGCGACGCCGCGCGCAATATCCTCTTCACCTCGAAAACTCCCTTCGCGTTCATGCCCGACGCCAAGCGCGGGTCGGTGCTGATCAAAACCGCCGTGATCACCGACCCGATCGGCGTGGATCCCGGCGACCGGGAGATGCGGGGCGGCGTCGAGGTCGTGCCCAATCCGTGGGGCTTCCGCCTCGTCCAGGTCGCGCCCGTCGAGCAGTACCTGATCGGCGTCGTGTCCCTCGTCATGCCCATCGACAGCCCGCCCCAGGCGCTTCGGGCCCAGGCCGTCGTCTCCCGGACCGCGGCGTATTGGGCCTCGGAGAACCGAGACGAAACGCTCGAGCGCTGCGATCTGCTCGACGACGACTCGACCCAGCGCACGATCGGCGTCAGCGGCGAGATGAGCTCGGCCGCTCAAGCCGTGGCGGACACCGAGGGCATCGCGCTCGCGCTCAAGGGCCGCGCCGCCCGCGTGATGCAGCACGGGGACAGCGGCGGCACCACCGAGGACGGCGCCGAGACGGGAGAGCCCGGCCTCGAGCATCTCGCCTCCGTGCAAGATTCCTCCAAGCCGAGCATTCCATGGCGCACGCCCGTCGAGCTCGAGAAGTACACCCATGAGGCGCCGCCCGAAGGGCTCTACAGCGAATCCGCGGCCGTCTCGACGCCGAATTCCTCGCGCTGGATGCGCATCCTCGACGCCCGCGACCTGCGCAAGCGCGTCGAACGCCGCAAGGACCTCGGCGTGATCCGCCGCCTGCGCGTGGCCGGGCGCTCGCCCACGGGCCGCGTCCGGGCCATCGAGGTCACCGGCGCGGACGGGACGGCGATGTACACCGGCCGCAAGGAGATCGAGGAGCTTCTCGGCCCCGGCTCCCTGCGCTCGACCCTCTTCACCGTGCAGCCCCTGATGGACGGCAAGCGCGTCGCCCGCGTCATCCTGTGGGGCGCGGGAACCGGCAACGGCCTGGGCTTTCCGCGCGCGGGGGCCCTGGGACAGGCCAGCCTCGGCGTCGGCTGGCGCGAGATCGTCCGCCACTACTTTCCGCGCCTCGAGGTGAAGGACTTCCTCCACCCGACGGCCGAGCTCGTCATCCCGCCCGGGGTCGGGCCGTACCGGCGCACCCGGGACTTCCACAAGCAGAAGAAGAACAAATAGTAGAATCGGCCCATGGCCGCTAAAGTCGTCCATCTCGTTACGCGCCTCGACCTCGGCGGCGCCCAGCA
>JAHFCD010000221.1:0-863 GCA_023249695.1 Elusimicrobiota bacterium | reverse complement strand
TGGTTTTCGTGGAGTCGCTGCGCCGGGACATCTCGCCATTCGACGACCTGCTGGCGCTGCTCGAGCTCGCGAAGCTCCTGCTCGCCGAAAGGCCCGCGATCCTTCATACCCACAGTTCCAAGGCGGGAATCCTGGGCCGCCTGGCGGCCGCGATCGCGGGCGTGCCCGTGGTCGTTCACACCTACCACGGCTTCGGGTTTCACGACCGCCAGCCCGCCTTCGTCAAAAAGCTCTACGTCGGCCTGGAGCGCGTCTGCGCGCGCGTCACCGACGCGCTGATCTTCGTCTCGCGCTCGAACATCGCCTACGCCGCCGCGCACGGCATCGTCGCGTCCGAGGACGCCGTCCTCATCCGCTCCGGCGTGAAGCTCGCCGGCCTGCCGGCGTCCGTCGAGGCCGCGAAGCTCAAGATGTCCGCCGGCGTCGGCATGCACAAGCTGCTCGTCGTCTCCGTCGGCAACCTGAAGCCGCAGAAGAACGCGGGGGACTTCGTCTCGGCCGCCGCGAAGGTGCTCGCGGCGGTGCCCGAGGCCCGCTTCGTCTTCCTCGGCGACGGCCCCCAGCGCCGGGCCCTCGAGGCGCGCGCCTTCGCTCTCGGTCTCGAGGGAAAAGTCCTCTTTCTCGGCTGGCGCCGCGACACGGCCCAGTGGCTCGCGGCGGCCGACGTGTTCGTGCTGACCTCGCTCTGGGAAGGCCTGCCCCGCGCGCTCGTCGAGGCGATGAAGAGCGGCCTGCCCTCGGTTTGCTACGCGACCGACGGCGTCACCGACCTGATCCAGGACGGCAAGAACGGATTTATGGTCGAGCCCGGCGACCATGCCGCCTTGGCGGACCGCGTGATCTCGCTCCTGAATGACGAGCCC
>JAHFCD010000220.1 GCA_023249695.1 Elusimicrobiota bacterium | reverse complement strand
CGTGCGCTACGAGGACGGCGAGGCGACGGTCAAGCGCCTCAAGGTCAAGCCCGCGGGCCTCATCCTCATCCCCGACAATCCCCGCTACGAGCCCTTCCCGATCGGCGAAGGCCGCATCGCGGGCAAGGTCATCTCGCTGATCCGCAAGCTTTAACGCCTTCCATGGAAAAGTGCATCGCCTGCGGCGAGACGTTCGGGTGCGGCAATGTCGAGCGCCAGGCCTCGTGCTGGTGCGCCGACCTGCCCGCGGTGATGCCCGTGACGGACGAAGGCTGCCTGTGCCCTAAGTGCCTGAAGGCCGAGATCACGCGCCGGGTCGGCGACTGCTTCGGCTGCGCGCATTCGAAAACGCTCAAGACCAAGAGCGGAAGCGCGATTTTCCTGTGCGGCCGCGCGGAGAAGGAGCCCTCTTACGCGCGCTACCCGGCCTTGCCGCTTCGCGGCTGTCGGGGCCGGGCCTAGCGGCCCTTAGCCGCGCTTAGCGGCGGCCTCGCAGAAGCCGTCGAAGATCGTGGACGCGCCCATGAACTTCTCCTCGATCTTCGCGCGCAGGGCGTCGCGCACCTCCGCGCCGGCCATCGGGGTGACGTCGGCGATGCCTTCCATCACCCAGGACATCAGGTCCTCGGGGCCGGCGCTCATCATGAGGCTCATGTTGGGCAGGGCCTCCAGCAGCGCGACGGCGGCGTCAGGGACGTTCTGGCCGCCGAGCAGGACCGCGTTCATCGAGCCGCGGCAGACGGCGATGACCGCCGGCTTGGGTTCCTTGCTCAGACGGGCGGCGTGCGAGATCTGCTGGCAGATGACCGGCACCGTCAGCACGGCTCCGCCGACGGAGTCCGCCGCGATGCACGCCGCGACGGCGTCCTTCGCCTGTTTTTCGAAGTCGGGGAGGTCGGTCATGGGAGCATGATATCCGGGATGCTACCCGCCGTCAAGCTTTCGACAGCGCTTTTTCAAAACGGCGGTCGGGGTACAGCCACATGACGGCGACGAGCGCGTAAAGCGCGTAGGCGAGCGCCGAGGACACGAACGCCAGCGGTATCGCCGCGGCGTAGATGGCGATGGAGAGCTTGCCCTTGCGGTCGTCGCCCAGGGCCTGGGCCAAGGTTGAGTCCTTGCCGTGGTGCGCCGCGAGCAGGCGGGCGAGGATGTAGTAGGCGATCCCGGCGAACAGCAGCATCACGCCGTACAGCGCGACGGGCCAGGCCGAGAATTCATGATGGCCCATCCACGCGGTCCCGAAGGGTATGAGGGAAAGCCAGAACAGCAGGTGCAGGTTGGCCCAGAGGATCGGGCCGTTGACCCGTTCGGCCGCCTGCAGCATGTGGTGGTGGTTGTTCCAGTAGATCCCGATGAAGACGAAGCTCAGCGCGTAGCTGACGAATCCGGGCGCCAGGGGGCGCAGCGCCGCGAGATCGGCGCCGAGGGGCGCCTTGAGGTCGAGCACCATGATCGTGATGATGATGGCCAGCACGCCGTCGCTGAACGCCTCTAAGCGCTGTTTCGTCATCGGTCCGCTCCTTTCAAGCCGAAGATCATCGCGGCCGGAGCCTTCCCGGACGCGCGTATTTTTCCGAGGGCGGCGACGAGGGCGGCGAGCGCGTCCGGAGCGAGCAGGCGCTCCGTCCGCGCCAGCTTTTCGAGGCCGCGGTCGAGCAGATAGAAGGCGCCGTCCGTCTTCGCGGAATCGAGCCTCAGGCGATGAAGGCCCGCCGCGATCTGGATGAGGCCCTGCAGCAGGATCTTCTCGTCGCCCGCCGCCTTCATCCAGAACGCCTCGAGCTCCTCGTGCGCGTCGAAGTAGCGGCCCGCGGCGCCGAGGGCGTCGGCGCGGTCGAAGGCGGCCTGGAGGCTCGTCACCGCTCGCGCGGCGGCAGCTTCTTGATCAGCAGATACAGCTTGCCGTCCGCCCACTGTCCGCGCGCCGTAGCCGCCGCCTGCGCCCCGTGCCCGGCGTAGATGTCCACGCGCCCCGGGCTTTTGATGGCCCCGCCCGTGTCCAGCCCGAAGGCGAAGCGCGTGTTCGCCGACATCCCCAGCAGGCGGCCGTCCTTGTCCGCTTGCGGCGAGGTCGTCGAGAAGAAGTACAGGCCGCCCAGCGGCATGAACGCGGGATCCACGGCGATCGCGCGCGCCGGGACGAGGGACTGCTCGGTCGCGCCGAACGGCTCGCCGTCCTCGGGCAGCGGCGCGAGCTCGAAGAACACGTAGCGCGGGTTCGACGCGAGGATCCAGCTCTCGGCGTCGGGATTTTTGCGGAGGTAATCGCGCAGCTTGTCGTGCGTGATCTCGTCGCGCGCGAACACGCCCGCCTTCACGAGCGTCAGGCCGACGGAATTGTAGCTCCGCGCGTTCGTCGCGGCGTACTTCGCGAGCTTCTCCTTGCCGTCGGGGAACTTCAGGATCGCGGAGCCCTGGATGTGGAGGTCGAGCGCGTCGAAGCGGTCCTTGAGCCAGGCGATCTCGAGGCCCTTGCCCGCCAGCGCCTTGCGCCGGTCGATGTCCTCGCGGGTGAAATACGGCACGACCTTCCCGTCCGAGGCCACGCGTCCGAGGACCGGAGCCTCGCCGGCGGCCTTGCCGAAGGCGGCGAGGTCGACCTCGACCATGTCCTTCGGGCGGCGATACAGCGGATAGGGATAGGCCGCCGTCTTCTTGAGGCTGGCGCGCAGGAGCGGCTGATAATAGGAAGAGAAGACGACCCGCCCGGTCCCGTCGAGGCCGGCGGATTGGAACACATCGAAGCCCTCGCGCACCTTCGCGTCGAACTCATCGGAGGTCTTGGCCTTTTGCGCGAGGTCGATGACGGCCTTCGCGGTGTCGATGAGCTGGGCGGGGCCGTAGTCTCGGTCCGCGACGCGGATCGTCTTCGCCGCCGGCAAAGCCTCCAGGTACTTGATCGCCTTGCGCGCGGCCCTGATCAGGCCCGCCTTCGACGGGAACGACTCCTCGAAGCGCGGATAGTCCTCCTCGGCGGCGAGCCGCAGAGCGGGGCCCGCGAACGCCGGCGTCGAGACCGCGACCGCCGGCGCCTGCGCCGCGGCGGGTGAAAGAAGGAGGCCCAAAATCGCGCTGATCATGGCGGCATTCTATCAAACGCGGAATCGTCGAAAATCGGCGTGTTGAAAAGAAGGCCTTTGTGCCTATAATGTCCGTAGGTCCTTCGCCGCAAGGAGAGGTGGATGAGAAAACCGCACGGTTTCGCCGTTCTCATGCTGATCGCGGCCCTGCCCGCCGCGGCCCTGAACTGGAATCTGGGAGATCCCGCCGACCAGTGGAAGTCCTCGCTCTCCGTCGCGCCCGCGTCCCCCGCCGCGACCGGGGTCGATTCGCCGAACTCGAATCAGGCCGGGCAGTTCGACAAGTACGTCTTCTCGCTGCAGTGGGCCGCCGCGTTCTGCGAGGGCAAGCCCGGCCTCCCCGAGTGCGGCGATCGCAGGCCGGACCGCTTTTCGGCGAGGAATCTCACCCAGCACGGTCTCTGGCCGGACAAAAACGGCGATTCCACTCATGCCTACGGCTATTGCGGCGTCGACGACGCGACCCGGGCGCTCGACCGCGCGGCCACGTGGTGCCGGATGCCCGGCCTGGACCTCTCGAACGCGACGCGCGCCCGCCTGGCCGAGACCATGCCCGGCGCGGCCTCCTGCCTGCAGAACCACGAATGGTACAAGCACGGCTCCTGCTCGGGCTTCACGCCGGAGGAGTATTTCTCCCGGGCCTCGGAGCTCGTGGCCGTCGTCGCGGGCACGAAATTCGGCCGCTACCTGACGGCGAACACGGGCAAGACCGTCACGGCGAACGCGCTGCTGGACGCCTTCGAAAGCGACTTCGGCGCCGGCAGCCGGAGCCTGCTCAGCCTGAACTGCACGAAGGCGGGCGGCGCGGACCTGCTGCTCGACGTGCGCCTGACGCTGATGCATCCGCTGCGTCCGGCGTCCGAGCTCGGCAAGATGCTGCTTCCAGGCGGCGGAAAAGGCAACTGCCCCGCGTCCTTCAAGCTCGACGAGCTTTAGTCCGCGCGCCAGCCGAGGTTTTCCTGCGCGGCGACGGTCCAGGACGGATCCACGAATAAGTTGAAGCGAGGCTTGAAGTCGGGCTCGGTTCCCGGCTTCGTGCTCATGATTCCGTCGGCGAATCCCTGACCGACCGGAAAGGCCGTCGTGAATCGCCGGCGGCCGTCGCGGTCCACCGCGTAGATCAGAAGGTAGCCGTCAGTCGTCGTGAATCCCTCCAGCGGCGCCAGCGGCGCGAGATAGGTGAGCACCGAGGCCGCGACAGTCTTTCCGTCCGCCGTTTTCCAGGTCACGCGCTGCTCGACGCGGCCGAGCGCCTTCACGGCCGGCGTGAGCTTGGCCGCGCGCGCGACGGCCGCCGGAGAGCCGGTCACCTGGAGCAGGGCCGAGGTCAGATTCGAGGCGAACTCTCCTTCGGGCGGGTGCGGGCTGAACGTCCCCGCGGGCAGTCCCAGGCGCTCGTCGAGGCGCGACTCGATCCAGCGCTTGCCCTTGAGGCCGTACGCGGTCTGCAGCTGGGAGAAGAGATAGCCGTAGGTGTGCATGACTCCCGCGGGGGCGTGGACGACTCCGCCGGCGGTCTCGCGGCGGATGCCGAGAGCCTTCATGACCTTTTCGGGCAGGATGTCGGCCTTCGCGAGCTCGTCGAAGACGGTGCAGTCGGTCCAGTAGCGCGCGGAGACGTCCGCGGCGGTCTTGAGGTTCTTGCGCAGGCTCGGCAATTCGTCCTCGAGCTGCTTGGCGGCGTCCTTGTCCATGAGGCGCGCGTGGAGCCGGGCGAACTTCTCATAATCGAGCTGCGGCGATGCCGCCGCGGGGAGGGCGAGAAGGAAAACGAGGAGGGCGCTGGTCATGGCGCGATTCTATCAAACCCGAGGTCAGAGCTTGGGCTTGAAGCCGCGGACGACGGCCTCGAAGACGGGTAAAGTCTTCTCGTAGGAATCCGCGGGCGCGGCATGCCAGATCTCGAAGAAGCCGCCCTTGACCGGGATGAAGGCGTAGTCGTGGCGTTCCATGTGGTCGATCGTTTTCGAGTGCAGCTTGTAGAAAGGCCGCTCTTGATGGAAGCGGATCACGGTCCGGTCCCCGATCCGCACGCGCTCGAGGTCCGGCTGCTTCATCTTCGGGTCGATTTCCCAAAACGACT
>JAHFCD010000219.1 GCA_023249695.1 Elusimicrobiota bacterium | reverse complement strand
TTTCGCTCGGGCACGCCCAACGCGCGGACATGGGCCTTGAACGCGTCCGCGTCGCGCTCCGCGTAGGAGGCCTTCGAGGAGATGTCGGAGTAGCTCTCGATGCCGACGATGATCGCGAGGTCGTCGGGGCGCTCGGGAGCGGTGTAGCTCGGCGCGGGGGAAGCCGGAAAAGAGGCCTTGGGCGGGGACGCCGGAGAGGCGGGCGCCGAGACCTGCACGGCCTTGGCGATGCGCTCGATGTCCGAGGCGCTGAGCCCCGAGGCGGCGGCCGCGGCGGCCGGAGCGTATCGGCGCGGTCGCCGGGCCAGGACCTCTTCTCCCGGAATGTTCTTGAACAGCTCGCCTTCCTCGTTGGAGAGCGCGACGCACGCCGCCTGGAGGTTCGCCATGTATTGGCTGTTGTCGTAGCGCGCCAGGAATTTCCCGTTATAGGCGGAGGTGACCTCCGACCGGTCGCTGAAGGTCGCCGGGAAGCTGATGGCGATGTCGCAATCATCCGGATTCGGGTTGGCCTGATGCACGCCGGAGGCGAAGACCGAGCGAACGGCGTTCATGCGGAGGTTGTTGACCATGCCCGGCGCCTGCAGCATGCAGACGCGCAAGGGCGAATGGCAGACCGGAGCGCTTCCGCCCCAGGTCCCTCCCCGCAATCCGCCGGACACCGGCTGCCCCGTCGTGGCGCAGGAGCTCAGAAAAAGGGCGAGGGGCAGGGCGGCCGCGGCCGCCAGGCGGGAGCTCATTTCACGGCCTCCGTGATCTGATAGTCGGGGATCGGGGTCGGGTAGCGGCGCGTGAAGCAGGCCGTGCACCAGCCGGACTCGTCGCCCTTGCCGACCGCGCGCTGCATGCCGGCGAGGCTCAGGTAATGGAGGCTGTCCACGCCGAGGTACTTGCGGATTTCCTCGACGGAGTTCTGGTTGGCGATGAGCTCGGAGGCGTAGGGCGTGTCGATGCCGTAGTAGCAGGGCGAGACGATCGGCGGCGAGGTGATCGCCATGTGGATCTCGCGCGCGCCGGCCTGCTTGAGCAGCTTGCAGATGCGCCTGCTCGTCGTGCCGCGCACGATCGAGTCGTCGACGAGGACGACGCGCTTGCCGCGCAGGGTTTCCGGAACGGGCGCCAGCTTCAGCATCGCGGCCTTCTCGCGCAGCTCCTGCGTGGGCTTGATGAACGTCCGGCTCACGTAGTGGGAGCGCATGAGGCCGATCTCGAACGGAACCCCGCTTTCTTCGGAAAAGCCGAGCGCGGCGGGGATTCCGGAGTCGGGCACGGGCACGACGATGTCGGCCTTGAGGCCGTTCATCTCGCGCGCCAGCGCCTTGCCGAGGTCGCGGCGCGCGGCCTGGACGCCGCGGTTGAAGATCATCGAGTCGGGCCGGGCGAAGTAGACCTGCTCGAAGATGCAGCGCGCGGGCGCGGGCACCGGCGCGAAGGGCTTGAGGGACTTGACCGTGGTGCCCTCGACGATGACCATCTCGCCGGGCTCGATCTCGCGGACCAGCTCGGCGCCGATCAAGTTCAGGGCGGTGGTCTCGGAGGCGAAGAGGTGGGCGTCGCCGATGCGGCCCAGGACGAGCGGGCGGAACCCGTACGGGTCGCGCACGGCGATGAGCTTGTCGATCGTCAGCAGGATCAGGGAGTAGGCGCCCTCGACCTGGCGCAGGCTCGCGATGAGGGCGTCCTCGACGGGACCCTCCTGGCGCGCCAGCAGATGGACGATGACCTCGGAGTCGGTCGACGACTGGAAGATCGCGCCGCGGCTCTCGAGCTTGTGCTTGAGCTGGATCGCGTTCGTCAGGTTGCCGTTGTGGGCGATCGCGAGCATGCCGTGGCCGGTCTTGTAGACGAGCGGCTGGGCGTTGCGGATGTGGCTGCCGCCGGTGGTCGCGTAGCGGACGTGGCCGATCGCGACGCGCCCGGGAAGGGCCGCGACGCCGTCGGCGAAGACCTCGGAGACGAGCCCCATGCCGATGCGGGTCTGGAATTCCCCGTTCTTGACGGTCACGATGCCCGCGCTTTCCTGGCCGCGGTGCTGTAAAGAGAAAAGGCCGAGCTGGGTCAGCTCGGCCGCGTCAGGACGCCCGGAAACGGCGAATATTCCGCACATGCCTTAAGTATACCTGTTGAAAAAGGCGCTGTCAGCCCGGGTCTTTGCGTCGGGCGGCGGTAATATTTTCAACTCTTCCCGGGAAGAGTTGGGCGCGCCGCTTCATCGGCGCGCTAGCGCGCGTAGTCGACGGCGTTCTTGAACATCTCGAGCCCGACGGGCGCCTTGCGGTAGGTCTGGCGCGTCCAGTTGGGGTGATGATGGAGCGACACGAAGCGCTCGGGGTGGGGCATCAGGCCGAGGACGTTGCCCTCGGGGTTGGTGAGGCCGGCGATGTTGAAGATCGAGCCGTTGGGGTTGTGCGGATAGCCCATGAGCTTGCCGTCTTCGGTGACGTACTGCAGGGCGATGGCCTTGGTCTTCTTGAGGTCCTCGAGGTGGCGCGGGGACTTCAGCACGAGCTTGCCCTCGCCGTGCGCGACTGGGAGCTCGATCATCTCGGGCAGGCCCTTGAAGAACAGGCAGGAGCTTTGCGTGTTGATGCGCAGGTGAGTCCAGCGCGTCTCGAACTTGCCCGAGTCGTTGACGGTGAAGGACGCGCTCTGGTCGCAGGCGTTGGAGTGGGGAAGGATTCCCGCTTTGACCAGGACCTGGAAGCCGTTGCAGATGCCGATGACGGGGCGGCCGAGGCGCACGAACTGGCGCAGGTCGGTGAGCGTGTGGCGGACCTGGTTGGCCAAGACCTTTCCCGCGCCGATGTCGTCGCCGTAGGAGAAGCCGCCGGGGATCGAGAGGATCGCGTAGTCCATCAGCTTCTTCTTGCCGGAGCCGAGCTCGGAGATGTGGACGAGCTCGGGATCGCCGCCGACGGCCTTGAATGCGTTCGCGGTCTCGAGCTCGCAGTTGGTGCCGGCGGAGCGGAGGATCAGAACTTTGGGCTTTTTCATCCGAGAATCCTGGGCAAGGCCGTCTGCCACTTTTCCTTCAGTTCCTTCAGGGACTCCTCGAGGCAGGTCGAGCCCTCGAGTCCCGTCACCTTGAGGATCGGGTTGGCCGTCGTCTGGCGGACACGGCGGACGACGGCGGACTTGGCGCTCTTGCCGAAGTGGCGCAGGAAGGCGCTTTCGTTCTCCGGCTTCACCTCGACGAGGATGCGCGAGGGGCTCTCGGAGAAAAGCAAGGTCTCGTTCGAGTAGATGCGCGGGTCGCGCGGGCACTCGTCGAGGTCCAGCAGGCAGCCGAACTCGCCGGTGAAGCCCATCTCGGCCGCGCACAGCGCGAGGCCGCCCTCGGAGAGGTCGTGGGCGGACAGGACGTGGCCGCGGGCCATCGCCGCGTGGAGCGCCTTGAAGCCGTCGAGGGCGGCGGCCGGGCTGACCTTGGGGACTTCTCCCCCGACGCGTCCTAAAATACGGTGATACAGCGAGCCGCCGAGCTCGTCGTTCGTGCGGCCTATGAGATACAACGCATTTCCAGGGCCCTTGAAGTCCATCGTGACGGCCTTGCGGCCGTCGGGGACCGGCGCGACGGCCGAGATCAGGAGCGTGCCGGGAATCGCGAGGTCCTTGCCCTTCTCGTCCTTGGACTGGTTGAACATCGAGTCCTTGCCGGAGATGAAGGGGGCGCCGAAGCCCTTGGCCGCGTCGCGGCAGCCTTCGGCGGCGCGGATGAGCGCGCCGAGCTGCTTGGGATCCTCGGGGCTGGCCCAGCAGAAGTTGTCGAGCAGGGCCGCGCGAGACGGATCGGCGCCGACGCAGGTCAGGTTGCGCAGGGCTTCGTCGACGGCGGCGAGCGCCATCCAGTAGGGATCGATCCGGCCGTAGTCCGGATTGAGGCCGTGGCCGACGGCGAAGCAGGAGAAGTCCTCCATGTCGCCGGTGGCGGCGTGCGGCCAGATCACGCAGGCGTCGCCGGGGCCGTCGTGGCGCACGCCCTGGAGCGGCTTGACGATCGTGCCGCCCTGGACCTCGTGGTCGTACTGGCGGATCACCCACTCGCGGGAGCAGACGTTGAGGTGGCCGACCATCTCACGCAGGGCCTCGCCGGCTTTCTTCACGACGCCGCCCGCGGGCTTCGCGGCGGGGGACGGCGTCCAGGAGGCTTCGCGCTCGACGCGCGGCAGGCCGTTGTGGAGGAACTTCATGTCGAGCTCGACGATCGTCCGCTCGTGGTGGACGACCTCGAGCTTGCCGGTCTTCGTGAACTCGCCGAGGACGGCGAGCTCGCAGCCCTCGGCCGCGAACACGGCCTCGAGCGCCTTGAGATTCTTGGGCGCGACGGCGAGCACCATGCGCTCCTGCGACTCGGACAGCCAGATCTCCCACGAATCCAGGTCGGAGACTTTGAGAGGGGCCTGCTCGAGGCGCACGCGCGCGCCGCAGTCCGCGCCGAGCTCGCCGATGGCCGACGAGAACCCGCCGGCCCCGCAGTCGGTGACCGAGCCGTAGAGTCGCTTATCGCGGGCGGTGAGAAGCGCGTCGAGCACGCGCTTCTCCTGGATCGCGTGGCCGATCTGGACCGCGGAGGAGGGGGCGTCCGCGCCGAGGTTGGCCGAGGAGAAGGTGGCGCCGTGGAGGCCGTCGCGGCCCGTGCGGCCGCCGACCGCGACGATCAGGTCGCCGGGCTTCACTTCTTTTTTAACGGCCCACTGCGGCATGATGCCCACGGTGCCGCAGAACACGAGCGGGTTGAGGCGATATTCGTCGTCGAACCAGATGCCGCCGCCCGCCGTCGGGATGCCCATGCGGTTGCCGTAGTCGCGCACGCCGGCGACGACGCCGCGCAAGGTGCGCGTCGGGTGGTGGGCGCCTTCGGGAAGCGCGCCCTTGTAGTCGGGCCGCCCGAAGCAGAAGGTGTCGGTGTTGAGGACGGGCTTGGCGCCGAGGCCGACGCCCAGGATGTCGCGCACCACGCCGCCGACGCCGGTGGCGGCGCCGCCGTAGGGCTCGAGGGCCGACGGATGGTTGTGGGTCTCGACCTTGAAGGCGAGCGCCCATTTCTTGCCGAACGCGACGACGCCGGCGTTGTCCTTGAAGAGGGAGAGGCACCAGGGCTTCTTGACCGCCTCGGTGGCCGCGACGATCGTCTCGGCGAAGAGGTTCTTGATCGAGCGGACCTTCTT
>JAHFCD010000218.1 GCA_023249695.1 Elusimicrobiota bacterium | reverse complement strand
TTCGGCCTTGGCCGCTTTTTCGGGGCTGCCCCGAAATCCGGTCCAAGGCCTTTCATGGTTTTTTTGGCCTCTCGGAACTGTCCCAGGATCCGCGGATTCTTGCCAACTTTTGAGCCAGTTTTAGGCCGGCGCAACCGGGCTCGCCCCGAATTTCAGCGAACGTCCAGGGGGGCTCCGACTGCTAATTTAGAATATCTCACAAACCGTGCCGTTTGGAGCGAAATAGCATTATCCGTACGAGGTAAATCGCTCGAAGTTCCGCGCGGTTATTGGAGCGGCTGAATGAGCCGCACCCCCTCCGTAAGCAACATAATAAATATTATCAATAGTAAAGAAACCAAAGACAGTCGCGACTGGTCTGGTCGGTTTCTCCGGCGCGCCGCGGTGGGTTTAAGGCGGGCGCGACTTATCCCGCCGGGTTTCCCCTGCCCTGGGCGCAGGCGCGGGTGGCCCAGGCGAGTCTTCGGTGCGCGGGTTCGGGCGCTTTTGCCTGGGTTAGGGGCGCTTGCCGAGGACGGTTTGGGTCAGCTGTTCGGCCAGGAGAAGAGCCCGGATCTTGCCGGTGGCCGTGAGCTCGTAGCGCCGGGACCGGCGCGAGCCCGAGGACAGCAGTTCGCCCTGGGCGATCGCGTCCTGGAGCGTGCGGTCCATGCGTCCTATGGGATACCCCGAGGCGCGCAGCCACTTGGCCACCATGGTCGCCGTGGGCTTGGGTTGGCTGAGGAGCCTCTCCGAGGCCATGAGGAGCACCAGGCAGGCATCCTTGCCGGCCTTGTCGCCGCCCTGGATCTTGCCGCGCAAGGTCAGGGCCCCGCTCTTGGCTTCGACCACCGCGTTCCAGTCGACCCTCGGCTCGCGATAGGGATCAGTGGCGGCGGCGCCGGCGCTGGGCGTCTGGCGCAGCACGAACTCCTCGCGCTCCTGACGCACGAACTCCGCGTCGCCTTCGACCTCGAGCTCGGCTCCGTTGGGCAGCTTGAGTCTGACGCGATGGGGGTTCATGGCCTTATTGTCGCATATGTCAGCGAAAAGGTCTACCGGCTGTGGATAAGTCGTGAATAGATGATTAGATGGCCCCGTGTTGTTTGTATAAGACAAAATTTGCGACATAAGAATGTGCGATAAGACATATATGACCGGGTAAGGTCATGCGGCGGTGGACGGCCGGGGGATAACTCCGGGGAATCCTCGACGGCGAATCGGAGTTTTCCCCTCCCCCCGCCTTGATGTCCGGCGGGGGTGGACCGGCGCCGGTTTAAGGTCAAGGCGCGAGCGCCTTAATCCCGTTCCGGCGACTGAAGAGTCCCTGACGGGCGCCCGGTAGGCCTTAAAACGACCGGAAACGACCCTAGATTGGGCGCTGGAATTACGGGCGTAACAGGGCCTGGAATTGGTCCTCGGGAGCCCCTGGCGGTCCCGGAGGAGAGGCTTCAGCCCTTGCCGGATGGGCGCTGGGACGCGGGGTTCGGATTCCAACTTGGGCGTACCAAGGTGAATCGGGCGCTTGCGCGAGCGCGCCCGTTTTCAGAACGATCAACGTCTGGCCATCATCGGGTTCTGGAGCCAGCTTACGCGCCGTAAACGACACGCTTCGTTTTGAGCGCTGACGCGGGCGGCGGCGCCCAAAGAATTCAACGAATTCGAAGGCCTGTCACCGGGGGAGCTTGCGGGAAGGCGGGCGCTTAGAAGCGGCCGGAGACTTCGAAGGAGTACTTGCGGGCGATCGAGCGGCCCGCGTCCGTGAACTTGCCGGCGCGGAAGTAGGCCATCGCGGCGGAGATGCTCAACTGGTCGCGGATCGGGTAGCGCAGGCGCACATCCCACTCCGTGCCCAGGGTGCGGGATCCCGCGGAGATGCGTTCGGCCTGGTACAGGAAGAAGTCGATGTCGAGCGTGAGGCTCTTATAGGCGGGCGGCGTGTAGCCGGCCCCGACCACCAGCAGGCCGCTGGCGCCGTTGCGCATGCCGTTGGCGGTGGTCGTGGAGTAGTTCCCCCCGAACGCGTCGTACGCGGTCGCGGCGAAGAGCTCTCCGAAGCCGACGCGCTCGAGGCCGTTGTAGCGGTGGCCGCGGCTGGGGAAGAATGCCTCGTCGGTCGTCGCCGTGTCGGGATTGTCGCCGCTGCCGCGGGCGACCGACATGCGGGCGATGCCCTCGGCGGTCTTCCATAGGGCCTGCTTCCACTTCATGCGCACGACCTCGGCGTTGCCGTTGTAGGTGATGTGGTTGCCCGAGGGCGTGAGGCCGGTCGGGGTCGCGTAGCCTTTCTGCAGCGCGGCCTCGCCGTCGAACACCATCGGCCCGTAGCTGATCTGGTAGCGCAGGCTGGTGAAGCTGCGCACCGCCTTCGACACGAGGCAGCCGTTGGCCTGCGGATTGCCCGGGTAGCTGCAGCCGTAGACGGTCTGATTGCCCCGATCGCGCTCGAAGAGCTGGTTCAGCTGCCAGACGCCTTCGCCGGGAAGATCCACCGAGAGCCCGGCGAGGTCGAGGCTGTTCGGCCCCGTCGCGTTCATGGGGTTGCGGTCGTTGAAGAGGAAGCCTTCGAGCTTCATGTTCCACCATGGCAGCTCGCCCCGGGCGCTGGCGCCCGTCAGGCCCGCGCCGTCGTCATCGAGCAGGAGGCCGGAGCCGAGGCGGTAGTTTTGCCGGCCGAACGTCGCTTCCCACGGATAGCCCCAGAGGCGATGGACCTTCAGGTAGGCGTTCTCGATGAACGGCGTCAGGTTCGAGCTGGGGTAGTAGGCGGCGATGCGGTCGAAGGGCGAGGCGACGGCGGCGGTCGAGCCGGACACGCCGATGGCGCGCAGCACGATGCCGAGGTCCATCGTGACGTCTTCCCCCCCGCGCTGCTCGAGCGGGATCTTGCGCACCGCGATGCCCAGGCGCGCGTCGTTGGTGATGAACGAGTGGGAGTTCTTGTCGCCCGTGTTGTAGTGGAGGTTGGAGTAGGAGGCCGCCTTCATCTTATAGGCGGCGGTCACGTCCAGGCTCGCCGCGTGGGCGGAGGAGAAGCCGGCGGCGAGCAGAGCGGCGAGCGAAAGCAATCGCATCGATCGAAATCCTAGCAAAAAAAAAGAACCCCCCGGTTCGATTCGCCTAAGGCGAATCGCGCCGGGGGGCCTTTACTGTCGTTCTAGATGATTCTTAGAACTTGATCTTGACGTCCAGGGCCGCGAGGCGCGCGGGGTTCATGGCCGCGTTGTCGCCCTTGAGGTCCTTGATGTGCGCGCCGGGCAGGAACTGACCCAACGTGACGCCGAGGCTGACGTTCTCCGAGTGCTTCCAGTCCACCGTCACATCGATTTCCGAGCCGATGTTGCGGGAGACCTTCGTGCCGTCGGTCTTCGGCGCGACGCGATGGAACGCGTAGCGGTAGAAGCCCAAGCCCAAGGTCAGCTTCTCGAGAGAAGCCGCCGAGGCCTTGGTGCCGAGGCCCCAGATCACGCGGTTCGTGAGGCCGTTGGAGGCCGCGCTGCCGTTGGTGCCGTTGGTGATGGCGCCGCCGAGAGCGGACGCCGAGCCCTGGTCGAAGCGGCCGTAGATGCCACCCGGGCGGTAGTCGGAGTTGATCGCCTGGAAGTCACCGTTGCCGGCGTGCGCGAAGTTCGCGTCGCCGGTGCCCATGCCGAACTCGCCCCAAGGCGTGATCATGCCGACGTTCGACAGATCAATCTTGTAAGCGATCTTGGTCAGAACCGCCCAGCCCGTGAAGCGGCCGGACTTCGGTCCAAGCGCGTTGTTGGCGAACGACGAGCGGTCGTCGCCGAAGTTCTTCGCGCCTTCGACGTGCGCCGAGAGGCCACCCGCCGTGATCTTCGCCTTGAGGCCGGCGATGTACAGGTTGGTGTTCTTTCCGGCGACCGTCACGCCCGCGCCGCCGACGGCGTGGCCCTGGGCGTTGTAGAGGTACAGCGTCGGCTTGACCATCTCGTGCATCTTGCAGGAGACGATGAGGCCGCGGAGGTCCGTCGACGTCGCCTGGGCGCCGGTCTGCCCGAGCGTGCCGTCCGACGTGCGGCCGGCAAGTCCGGTGAGGGACAGGTGCTCGCCGTTCCAGTCGAAGCGGAACGCGTCGAGCGCTTCGGTCCGGTAGCCGTAGTTGTCGCGCGGGCCGAAGTAGGCGATCAGATCACCGGCTTCGCCGTAGAACTGGCGGCCGATGGTCGTGTCGAACAGGCCGGCGAGCTTGTCGATCTTGACGCTCGCTTCCTGAACGAGGGTGTTCGTCTGCCACTCCTGCACGGTCTCGGGGTTCGAGCCGTAGGTGCGCGGGGCGACGTTGCTGGCGCCGGTGGCGCCCTTGACGAGCGTCACGCGGGCGTGCACGTCGTCCAGCAGGTCCCAGTCGACCGACAGCAGCGTGCGGGTGAAGGCATGACCGATGCGGTCGTTGCCCGTGGTGATGCCGGCGACGGAAGGTCCGGAACCGCCGTTCGCGCCGTCGGGGCGGGTCACGAAGTCCCGCGTGTTCTGCGCGGAGACCGCGGTCACGTCCAGCTGACCGCTCACCTTGAGGTTCTTCAACAACTCAGCATTCGCACCGGCCGGCACGAACATGGCCAGGGCTAACGTCGTTCCCAGGAGCTTTTTCATTGCTCTTATTTCCTCTCTTGTTTGTATCGTAAGCCCCGTTTCAGCGGGGATACTCACGTCATACCCCGCTTTTGACGGGGCCTACGTACGACAGGAGCGCCAGTTCTTTGCGGCTCCTTGCGAATGCGACGCACGGAATCTAGCAAAGGTGTTTTGGCCTTGTCAACTCTTTAACACACGTCCGTCACGCGGCTGTGCCATCCACCGAGTGTTGTTGAGTGTTATTTAGTAGTCGGTTGAAGCCGGGCGTTCGCGCGCATCGCCCAGGGCGTGTCGGGGTATTGGAGGGAGATCTTCTGCCAGGTGGCGCGCGCGGCGTCGGCCTGTCCGGCGGCCAGTTGGCAGCGCGCCAGGGCCTCCTGAACCTGCGGGCCCAGGAAATGGTCGGCGTTCGCGTCCAGGAAGGTCTGCGCCGCGGCGATGCACTCGGCGGGCTTGCCCGCGGCTTCCAGGGCGGAGATCTTCTCGGCCGCGGCGAAGGGCTTGAGCGGCTCCGGGGCGACCTCGACGGCGCGCGTGAAGGAGGTCAGGGCCGCGTCGTGCTCCCCCTCCGTCTGCTTGAGCTCTCCCTGCATCATGCC
>JAHFCD010000217.1 GCA_023249695.1 Elusimicrobiota bacterium | reverse complement strand
CGAGATGCTCGGCATCGGCCTGCGCGAGCAGGCCCCGTCCGCGTGCCGCGGCGTCTGGACCGCGCTGCACGATACGGAACCGGCGGCCTTGGCGGACCTGCCGGCCGACGCGGCGGCGGCCGATGCCGCGCTTCGACGCCTCGACGAGCACCTCGGCGCGCACGCCGGCCGCCGTCTGCGCGCCTTCGAATTTCGCGACGCTTGGAATAAGACCGTTCCCCAGGGAGTCCCCGCGTGATGACTTTTCAAGAGATCGTCCTCGAGCTGCAGAATTTCTGGTCGAAGCAGGGCTGCGCGATCGTCCAGCCGTACGACCTCGAGAAGGGCGCGGGCACGTTCAATCCCGCCACCTTCTTCGGAGCGCTGACCGCCGCGCCCGCGCGCTTCGCCTACATCGAGCCCTGCCGCCGCCCGACCGACGGCCGCTACGGCGAGAACCCCAACCGCCTGGGCAAGTACTATCAGTTCCAGGTCATCATGAAGCCCGTCCCCGCCGGAATCACCGATACCTATCAGAAATCGCTCAAGGCGATCGGCCTCGATCCGAAGAAGCACGACCTGCGCTGGATCGAGGACGACTGGGAGTCCCCGACGCTCGGCGCCTCCGGCGTGGGCTGGGAAGTCTGGCTCGACGGCATGGAGATCACGCAGTTCACCTACTTCCAGCAGATGGGGTCGATGCCGCTCTCGCCCGTCTCCGTCGAGCTGACCTACGGGCTCGAGCGCATCGCGATGTACCTGCAGAACAAGAACTCCGTGTACGACCTCGACTACGGCGGCGGCCTGACGTACGGCGACCTCCATAAGCCGCAGGAGCGCGAGCTGTCCCGCTATTCCTTCGAGACCGCCGACGTCGCTTTGCTCTCGCGCCATTTCAACGAGTGGGAGGCCGAGGGCGTGCGCCTAGCCGGCTTCGGCGACCCGATCCCGGCCTACGACTGCGTCGTGCGCGCCTCCCACCTCTTCAACACGCTCGAGGCCCGCGGCGCGATTTCCGTGACGGAACGCGCGCATTACATCGGCCGCATCCGGAACCTGGCCCGCAAGGTCATGGAGCTGTACATCGAGAAGAACACGCCGAAAGAACCCGCGGTCGCGAGCAAGTAATGGCCAAGAAAATAAAGCTGAATGAATTTCTTCTCGACATCCACACGGAGCCGTTCCCCGCGCGCTTCGTTCCTCCCGCGCTCGACCAGCTCAAGCTCAACGCGGCCAAGTGGCTCGCCGGGAAGATCGATCACGGCGACATCGCCGTCGCGGGCACGCTGAGGCACCTGATCCTGACCGTCAAGGACGTCGCCGCGAAGGGCAACGACAAGACCGAGCGCTTCAAGGGACCCAAGGTCGGCGCCCCCGCTCCCGCCCTCGAGGGCTTCGCGCGCAAATACGGCCTCGAGCCCGCCGCGCTCATCCCCGAGGGCGGCATCCTCTACGCCGAGGTCCATTCGAAGGGCGAATCCGCCTCCGTGCTGTTCTCGGCGATGATCCCGGAGCTCATGAAGTCCCTTCAGTTTCCCAAGTTCATGACCTGGGAAGAAAGCGGCTTCAAGTTCGGCCGGCCGCTGCGCGCGATCACCGCTTTGCTCGGCGACAAGATCGTCGCCGTCACGGTCGCGGGCGTCAAGTCCGGCCGCTCGGTGCACGGCCATCCTGTTCTGGCCAAGCAGCCAGTCTCCTTAAAGGATCCCTCGAAGCACGCGGCCGCGCTTCGCCAGAGCCTCGTGATCGCCGACCCCGAAGAACGACGCCAATATCTGCTGAAGGCTCTCGAGCAAGCGACGAAATCCACCGGCGGAATGGCGGAGCCCGATGAGCAGCTCATCGACGAGACCGTCTTCATGGTCGAGCATCCCGTGCCCGTGCTCGGCAAGCTGCGCGACGCGCATATGGTCCTTCCCGCCGAGCTGCTCAAGCTCGTGATGAAGAAACAGCTCAAGTTCTTCCCGGTCGTGACGAAGGACGGCCTCCTCCACCCTTACTTCATCGGCGTGCGCGACGGCCTCTCCTCCGGCAACGAGCTCGTGCGCGAGGGCTACCAGCGCGTGCTCGAGGCGCGGTTCAACGACGCGGCCTTCTTCGTGGGGCGCGACTCCGCCTCCACGCTGGAGAGCAAGCTGCCCCTGCTCGAGCGCGTGACGTACCAGAAGGCGCTCGGCTCGATGTCCCAGAAGGCCGCCCGCGTCGAGTCGCTCGCCGCGTGGATCGGCGAACGCCTGCGGCAGACCGCCCCGGTCGACGAGCCGGCGGTCATGCGCGCCGCGAAGCTCGTGTACGCCGACCTCGTCACCGACGTGGTCAAGGAATTCCCCGAGCTGCAGGGCCACATGGGCGGCGTGTACGCGCGAAAGGACGGCGAGGGCGAGAAGGTCTCGCTCGCCGTCGAGCAGTTCTACTATCCCGTCGCCGCCAAATCTCCGGCGCCGGCGACGGCGGAAGGCGCCGTGGTCTCCTTGGCGGGCAAGCTCGACAGCCTCGCGGGATGCTTCGCCGCGGGCATGATCCCGACCGGCTCGGCCGATCCTTACGCGCTGCGCCGCCAGGCCCTCGGCCTCATCCGCATCGTGCTCGAGAAGCAGCTTCCGCTCGATCTCGATTCGGCGATCGCGCGCGCGATCTCCCTGCAGCCCGTCGCCGTGCCCGAGCCCGCGAAGCTCGCCGCCCAGCTCTCCGATTTCGTCTGGGGCCGGGCGCAGTCGCTCTTCGAGGAGATGAACTACGCCGTCGACGAGGTGCGCTCGATCCGCGCCGGCGCCCTGACCAATCTTCCGAACGCCTTTCAGCGCCTGGCGGCGCTGCACTCCGTCAGGAGCGATCCGGCGTTCGACTCCCTGGCGGCCGCGTTCAAGCGCGCCTCGAACATCCTCAAGCAGGCGAAGGTCGACGACGGCCTGTCGCCCGAACGCGCGCTGCTGCGCGATCAGGCTGACTACGATCTCTATGACGCGCTCGTCGCCGCCGAGGGAGCCGCCAACGACCGCATCGTCCGCGGCGACTTCGAGGGCGGCCTCAAGACGCTCGTCTCGGTGAAGCCGCATCTTGATGCCTTCTTCGACACGGTCATGGTGATGGTCGAAGACGAGGCGCTTAAGCGGCAGCGCCTCGCCCTGCTGAGCAAGCTCGTGCGCGCCTTCCGGCTCGTCGCCGACCTGTCCGAGATCCAGGCCGCCGCGTCGGCATGAGGCTCCTGACGCTCGCCGCCGCGCTTCTCGCCGCCTGCGCCTACGTTCCGACGGAGATGCGCGTGATGGTCGAGCCGCCGTATTACGTCGCGACCATGTCGTCCACCCCGGGCCTCGGGCTGACCCCGATCGCGGAAGCGCCGCCGGGCATGAAGGTCCGCTACCGCTGGACGACCGACGGCGGCTTTTTTCTGACGGTATCGGAAACGACGCGGGAGATCGTGAATTTGGGGCAAAACACGGTCACCGAGGACGGCAAGCTGTTCTGGTCGTACGATCCCGGCGGGCAGGGCGCGCTCGAGAACCGGCCGGTCGCCGTCACGGTGTTGACCGAGAATAGGAAGAACGGCAAGGAGGTCGCGCGGACCGAGTTCGCGCTGGCCTGGGACGGCCAGTACTTCCGCGCCAAGCACTGACCCGTCTAGCCGATCAGGACGCTCGTCATCGACATCGCGTTCTCGACCGTCTCGTTGAAGAAGGCGAGCTTCTCCCCCTTCCCCCGCAGCGCGAGGATATAGAGCAGCGGCCAGTAGTGCTCGGGCGACGGAATCGCGAGCTCGGCGTCGGGGCCGAGCCCGTCGAGGTCCGCGAGCGTCGCGAAGTCCCCGGCGGCGATCAGCGCCTTGACCTTCGCGTCGAAGCGCGCGGCCCAATCGTACGGCTCTCGCCGTCGCGGATCGTAAAAGCCCAGGTTGTGGACGATGTTCCCAGTCGCGAGGACGAGGACCTCCTCGCCGCGAAGAGGCTCGAGCTTGCGGGCGAGCGCGAAGTGCTCGGGGCCGGAGCGGGCGGCGTCGAGGCTGAGCTGGACGACGGGTATGCCCGCGTCAGGATACATCGCGGCGAGCACGCTCCATGCCCCGTGATCGAGGCCCCGCCGCGGGTCGAGCGCCACCGGCTCCGGCGCCAGGAACCCGGCGACGCATTCCGCGAGCGCGCGGCTCCCCGGCGCGGGGTAGGTGAATTCGTGGAGCTCGCGCGGAAAGCCGCCGAAGTCGTGGATGGTCTCGGGCTTCCCGGCCGCCGTGACCGCGACGCCCTCGGTCTCCCAGTGGGCGGACACGCAGAGGATCGCCTTCGGACGGGGCAGGCGGGCGCCGAGCGCCTGCCACTCGCGCCTGACGGCGGAATCCTCGATGGCGTTCATCGGGGATCCGTGTCCGGCGAAGACGGCGGGAAACGGGCTCATGCCGAATTACAGCCCGGCGCGGACGCGCCAGCCGGCCTTCGCGATCGGCATGCGCCGCCCCACGCCGAACGCCTTCGAGGAGATTTTGAGCGACGGCGGCGCCTGGCGGCGCTTGAACTCGCTCCAGTCCATGCGGTCGAGCAAGGTCTCCGCGACGGCGCGATCTCCGACGGCTCGGGCCACGCGGCCCGGCGCCAGCCGGGACTGCACCCAGGCCTCGAGCGCGTCGTCGACCTGGTCGTACGGCGGCAGATCGTCCTGATCCTTCTGGTCCGGCTTCAGCTCCGCCGACGGCGCCTTGTCGATGGAATTGCGCGGAATGATCTCGCGATCGGAGTTGAGCCAGCCCGCGAGCTCATAGACCAGCCGCTTGGGCGCGTCGGCCAGCGGCGCCAGCGCGCCGCACATGTCGCCGTAGAGCGTGCAATAGCCGACCGCGAGCTCGGACTTGTTTCCCGTCGTGAGCACGAACCCGCGATGCGATTTGTTGGCGAGGCCCATCAAGATGATGCCGCGCGCGCGCGCCTGGAGATTCTGCTCGGCCAGATCGGGCGTGCCGTTCCCCCATTTTTCCCCGAGGGTGCGGAGCAGCGCGTCGAATACGCCGGAGATCGGCGCGTTGCGAAGCTCGATGCCCAGATTCTTCGCGAGCGCCTTCGCGTCGTCGAGGCTCCCCTGCGAGGAATACGAGGAGGGCATCGTCACGCCGACGACGCGGTGAGGGCCGAGCGCGCGCACGGCGAGCGCCGCGGCGACGGCGGAGTCGATGCCGCCCGAGAGCCCGATGAACGCGGTCTGCAGGCCGCATTTTCCGGCGAAAT
>JAHFCD010000216.1 GCA_023249695.1 Elusimicrobiota bacterium | reverse complement strand
AGCATCATCCGCGCGAGCGGGTCCTGGATCCTCGACAGACCGGCCTTGACGACGAACAGCGAGCGCGCGTTGAGCTCGACCTTGGCGTAATCCTCGTCGCCGTGGTTCGGGTAGACGAGGTCGGGGCAGGGGCGGCCGACCAAAGCGGGCACCTCGGTCCGGGCGCCGGAGTAGGCGACGGAGACGGGCGGAACCGCCTCGAGCGCGCCCTGCTTATCCTTGTAGTAAAGCGCGACGGCCGACCGGTGCGAGCGGAGCACTCCGTTGCTCGACGACTGCACGAGCGCGAACGCCGCGATCTTCCCCTCGACGCACAGATGGTCGGCGCGCACCCCGTTCACGCCGGTCGTCTCGAGCCATTCGCGGGTCCAGCCGTCGAGGCCGGAGCCGGAGGCCTTGGACATGGCGCCGAAGAAGTCCTTTTCTGCGGCCGACGCGTAAGCATAGTCCTTCAGATAACGGCGAACGCCTTCGCGAAATTTATCGGGGCCGAGGAAGTACGCGAGCTGCTTGAGCGCGGACGCGCCCTTGCCGTAGGTGATCCCGTCGAAGTTCGCGAAGGCCTGCTCCGTGTCCGGCACGTCGCCCTCGATCGGATGCGTGGTCTCGCGCTGGTCGGTGTCGTACGCCCACAGCTTCTCCTGCGAAAAGAAGGTGATCCAGGAGCGGCGGTAGCGCGTGGCCTCTCCCGTCGCGAGGGATGCCATGTAGGTCGCGAAGCTCTCGTTGAGCCAGAGGCCGTTCCACCACTTCATCGTGACGAGGTCGCCGAACCACATATGCGCCATCTCGTGCAGGATCGTGCCCGACATGTCCTCGCGATCCTCGAGCGTGGGCGTGGACCGGAACACGTAGCGCTCCGAGAAGGTCACCGCGCCGACGTTCTCCATCGCGCCCGCGTTGAAGTCGGGCACGATGAGCTGGTCGTATTTTTTGAACGGATACGGGAGGTCGAAATAGCTCCCGTAAAAGCCCAGCCCCTGGCGCGTGATCTCGAGCCATTCCGCGGCGAGGATGTACTTCGCCAGGGACTCGCGCGCGAACAGCCGCAGCGGCACGGCGCCCGCCGTCGAGCTCCAGACGTGGAAGGGCCCCGCGTGCACCGAGAACACATACGCGCTCATCTTCGGGGTCTTGCCGAACGTCCAGGTCCGCCGCGGACCCGCGCCGACGACCTTCTCCTCCGCCGCGGCGGAGACGACGGTCCAGTCCGCCGGCGCGTCCACGGTCAGCTGATAGGTCGCCTTCAGGTCGGGCTGATCGAAGGCCGGGAACATCTTGTTCGCGTCGTAGGGCTCGAAATTCGAGTAGACGTACACGCGCCCGTCCTCGGGATCCTTGAAGCGGTAGAGGCCCGCTCCGTCGCCGCTGTAGGGATGCGTGTAATCGACGGCCACGACGTTGTCTCCCGCGCGCAGGTTCGCCTTCGGAAGCTCGAAGAACAGGCCCGAGGTGGAGGGCGCGACGGCCGCGCCGTTGACGACCAGGCGCGAGATCGTGCCGCCGGTGAAATCGACCGTCAAGTCGTCGGCCGGGGCCGCGAGCGTGAAGCGGATGACCTGATGCCCGGCGAACTCGGCCGCGACGCCGTCGAGCGACAGGGAGAGATCGTACTCGGGATCGCGGACGAGGGCGGCGCGGCGCGCGGCCTCTTCTTGCGAAAGGCCCTTCACGGCCGGGCGGGCGAAGGCGGACGACGCGAGGAGAACGACGGACAGCCCAAGGGCGAATCGGATCATGAAGCCATCTTACCCGATTCGTTTCACCTTATATCCGTCGGCGAGGAGGATTTTCTCGAGCTTGTCGCGGTGGTCGCCCTGGAACTCGAAGTTTCCGTCCTTAAGGGTGCCGCCGCAGCCGAGCGCCTTCTTGAGCTTTCCGAGCATCGCGTCCTTGTGGGTCGGATGCATCACGAGCCGCTCCAGGCGCGTGACCCCGGAGCCTTTCGCGCCGCGCTGAAAAGCGAGCCGCACCGGCTCGGGCTGGCGGGGGGAAGCTTCGCTTCCCCGCGCCCAGTCGGGGTCGCTCGAGTAGACGACCTTGTCGCTCATGCCTTGAAGAATTCGAGGAGGCGGGCGTTCACGCGCTCGGGCGCGCCCTCCTGCGGCGCGTGGCCGCAGGCGTCGACCAGGCAGAACTCCGCGTTCGGCAGCTCTTTGGCCAGCCGCTCGCCTCCGGCGCGGCCCACCATCTGGTCGCTTTCCCCGACGAGGACCAAGGTCTTGTGCGCGACGCTCGGGTAGCGCTTGACGCGCTCTTTGTGGTCGGGCGGGATCGCGCGGCGCACGAACTCCGCCACGGCGCGGCGGCCCGCGGCGCTCTTCAGCGCGCGACCGTACTCGGCCACCATCGCCTCGTCGACCTTGCTCTTGTCGACGAAGGTGGAGCCGGCGATGTAGCGCAAAGTCACGTCGCCGAGCGCCCATTCGTAGAGGCCGCCGATGACGGGCCAAGACAGCGGCCAGAGCATCTTCGGGCGGTTCTCGACGTAGGCCGGCGTGCCGAACAGGGCCATGCGCTCGACGCGCGCCGGCGCCTCCATCGCGGTCCACAAGGAGAGCACGCCGCCCATCGAGTTCCCGGCGAAGCGCGCGCTCTTGATGCCCATGTGATCCATGAAGGCGAGGACCCAGGTGTGCAGGCCGTGGATCGAGTAGTCGAAGTCCCAGGGCTTGTCGGTGCGGCCGAAGCCGGGCAGATCGGGCGCGAACACCTCATAGTGCTTCGCCAGCTCCGGGAGGGTGTAGCGCCAGGAGTAGGACGACGCGCCGAGGCCGTGAAGGAGGATCACGGGCTCGCCCTTCCCGGCGCGCAGCAGATGGGTCTTGAGTCCGGCCACGGTCAGGGTCTCGGGTGTCGTCACGCCGATATTGTAGCGGTAATCGCGGCAAAGTCGAGCCCGCTTCCCCCCGGCGCCCATTTTCCCTATCATTGAGCCATGACGACCGCGCTCGACGCCTTCGCCGCGGCGCTGCCCAAGGCCGAGCTCCACCTCCACATCGAGGGGACGCTCGAGCCCGAGCTGATGTTCGCGCTCGCGCGCCGCAATTCGGCGAAGCTCCGCTTCGCGTCGATCGAGGCGATCCGGGCGGCCTACGCCTTCGACGGCCTGCAAAGCTTCCTCGACATCTACTACGAGGGCGCGGGCGTCCTGCGCGCCGAGCAGGACTTCTCCGATCTCGCCTGGGCCTACTTCACGCGGGTCGCGCCGATGGGCGTGCGCCACGCGGAAATCTTCTTCGATCCGCAGACGCATACGGCGCGCGGCGTCCCCTACGAGGCCGTGATTTCCGGCCTGACGCGGGCGTGCCGCCGCGCCGAGAAGGAATTGGGCGTCACCTCGAAGCTGATTCTCTGCTTTCTCCGTCACCTCGACGAGGAATCGGCTCTCGCGACCTTGCGCGAGGCCCTGCCGTTGGGCGGCATCGCCGGCGTCGGCCTCGATTCCTCGGAAAAAAACCGCCCCCCGTCCCTGTTCCAGAAGGTGTTCGGCCTGGCCCGCGCCGCCGGCCTGCGCGCGGTCGCGCACGCCGGCGAAGAAGGCCCTCCGTCCTACATCACCGAAGCCCTGGACCTGCTCAAGGTCGAACGCATCGACCACGGCGTGCGCTGCGTCGAGGACCCGGAGCTGGTCAAGCGCCTGGCGGCCGAGCAGACGGCCCTGACCGTCTGCCCTCTCTCGAACCACAAGCTGCGCGTCTTCGCCGCGCTCGAGGACCACAACCTGCGGGACCTGCTCTCCGCCGGGGTGCTCGCCTCCGTCCACTCCGACGATCCCGCCTACTTCGGCGGCTACGTGGACGCCAACTACCGCGACACGGCGCGCGCCCTCGGCCTGACCAAGGCCGAGCTGAGGACTCTGGCGCGAAACTCCTTCCTCTCCTCCTGGCTGAGCGGCGCCGAGAAGGACCGGCACCTCGCCGCCATCGACCGCGTCGCCGCCTCCTGATTCGCGGGCGTTTCATAAAGCAAGACGATCCTCTGCGGCCGTTCCGCAGAGGATCGCTTACTTCGCCATGGCGACGGCGAACCGCGCCAGCACGGTCGCGCGCCGCAGGTCCGGCTTGGGCCGGAGCTCGGTCGGGATCAACGCCCGACACGCCTCCAGCGCCACGTCGAAGGCGGAAACCGCCTTCTGCTTACGAGGACACTTTCTCACTGTCGGATCACCTCCTTGCGAACGTCTACCGGAAAAAAACGAAGAGCCCCGGGCCTGAGGCCCGGGGCTCCGTCGCGCATGGGAAAAATTCGCGTTTAGACGGGCGCCTCCGGGCCGTGGGACGGACCGAGATCGGTCCATCGGCAGGCCGTCGATTGGTTTATTTTAGAGTTGATCATCGTGTCGTCCAAAAAAAGAAGCGCGCCGCGCGCGCCCGTCGTGCTATTGAAGTATAGCCGGATTCGATGTTTCGTCAAGACCCGAGCTCTCCATGCTCACGGGGTTTCGGGCGGCGGAAGGGAGACAGGTTTATCTCAAGATAATCGAACGAGGATGAAGCGGTTCTTGCACGCGCTGCGATCTCGCTTTGCCCGGTCGTCAGAAGAGTTGACGATGGGACGGTTCGTGAGACGGTTGGCGTTCGCGAAGCGAAAACCCTGGCGCCGAAGGCGCCATGTCGTTCAATCGCCCGGATTCAAAACCCCGCGAACTTGGAGCCGCGCTCTCCCAGTTCATGGGCTCGCTCTCAGCCGACGCGGCGGGCGCGGGAGGCGAGCAGCGGAAGCGACTTGTCGAGGCGGTCGTTCATGTCGTAGTGGCCGAACGCGTGCTCCTCGTGGGTGTGGCGAACCTTCAGCGCCTTGAGCGCGTCGGAAAAACGGCGCGCGCCGAGGTGCAGGAAGTACTCGTCGCGGGTGCCCGCGTCGAACCAAAGGGTCTTCAGCCGCCGCAGGGCGCCGGCGTGCTTGACCGCGGCGTGGATCGGGTCCAGCGCCAGCCAGCGCTTCCAGACCGCGGGGATGAGCTCGCCGGTGCGCGGGTCGCAGGGCAGGTCGAAGCCCAACGAGGACTTTTCATTCGGGGAGTAGCACGCGGCCATCGCGATCAGGTTGATCGCGTCGAAGTCGAAGCCGTCCTTCGTGCGCGACTTGAGGAACTCCGCCACGAAGCGCTGCGGCGAGCCGCCGTAGCGGCCGAGGGCGGTGGCGAACTTGAGCGCGTCGCGGCCGTAGCCGGCCTCGAAGCCCATGTCCCCGGAGTGGC
>JAHFCD010000215.1 GCA_023249695.1 Elusimicrobiota bacterium | reverse complement strand
TGACGCGCTTGAAGTTGTAGCCGGCGATGCGCTCGAAGGGCTTGTCGGCGATGTCGCCGAGCTCCACCGAGATGACGCCGCCCCAGCCGTTGATCGCGTGGCAGCCCTGGCAGCCGTGCTGGTTGAACAGCTTCTTGCCCTGGGCGGCGACTTCCGCGCCCTTCAGGGTCTCGAAGTCGCCGTGGCACTTCACGCAGGCGCCCTGGATCGTCACGCCCTTGAGCATCGGCTTTTCCCAATGCTTGATCCAGCCGTGCGCGCCTTCGACGGACGTGGCGAGCCCCTGTCCGGAGTGGCACGAGGTGCAGCCGAACTTGGTGAACGGATGCGCCTTGACGAGCGCTTCGTCCACCTTCGGATGCGACTTGTACGGGTTCTCCTTGAAGTCGTTCTTCAAGGTGGGGTTGGTGTACTCGTCCATGCCGACGTGGCAGGTCACGCAGCGGTCGAAGCGCCCGAGGTCGCCGGAGATGATCTGCTTGATCTCCATCGGCGAATGGCGCATCTTCCGGGCTTCGGCCTTGAGGGCGTCCGCCTTTTTTGGCTCCTTCTCGGCCGCGGCCTTCTTGTCGAGCGCGTCCGCGGACAGCTGGTAGTACTTCGCCTGGTACGGCCGCCAAGGAGCGTAGAAGTCCTTGGCGAAGGCCCAAACGAAGGCCGCCAGCATCAGGGCGTTCGAGACGATAAAGGCTTTTCGGTAGCTCATGTCAGGCCTCGACCCTGCGGGCTCGGCACAAATGCATCGAAGGAATATTCATTAGCATTTAGAAGTTCATGCTGATCGCGGGAATCGTCAGCACGTATTTGATGTTGAAGGCGAGACGGGCGCACATCTTGAGGAGTACGCTCATCGTGCTGATGACCAGGACCATCGTGACGAGATAGCGAGGCCAGTCCAGGGTCCGGATATGCCGCTGCGGCAGCATGAAGCCGAAGTAAAAGGACGCTCCGGTGAAGAACAGCAGGAAGCCGCCCTCGGCCGCTCCCATCTTGCCCATCGCCAGGCCGCCGGCGGCGAGAAGGGCGACGGCGCCGAGGAAGGCGCCGAGCGTCTTCTTGCCGTCGAGCTCCTTTTGGATCAGCTTCGGAAGAAGCATCCAGGCCCCGGCGATCGCGCCCATCAGCGGTATGCCGATGAGCATCGAGTACGCGCCGACGCCTTTGGGCCCGAACACGCTCCAGGTCGCGGGCGGCGCGGCCTTCAGCATGTACCAGGATTCCCACGGCCAATACCAGGCGTAGTTCGGCCCGCGCAGGGAGTTGCCGATGTAGATCAGCGCGAACCACATGACGACGCCGAGCATGAACATGGTGTTGGCGAACGGGCGCTCCTTCCAGGCGTAGGATCCGACGCCCTTCGGGTTCGTGTCGATGTACGGGATCGCGATGAGGCCGACGATGATCAGGCCGGGCATCACGACGCCGGCGATCCACGGATCGAAGTACACGAGCAGCTCCTGCAGGCCGACGAAGTACCACGGGGCCTTCGAGGGGTTGGTCGTGACGTTCGGGTTGGCGATCGCCTCGAGCGGCGCGTTCTGCAGAATGGACCAGATCATGATGAAGAGCGTCGTGCCCGCCGCGCCGATGTACTCGCGCTTGACGAGATGCGGCCACACGTCCACCTTCTCCTCGTTCGCCTCGTAAGGAGCGGCCGAGAAGCTGTCCTTGCGGATGCGCCAGAAGTGGAGAATGAGCAATATGCCGACGACGAGCGGGACGGCGACGCAGTGCATGACGTAGAAGCGCAGGAGCGTGTTCTCGCCGACCATCGTGCCGCCGAGCAAGGTGAAGCGCACGTCGTTGTTGATGCGCATGCCGACGAGCGAGCCGAGCGGGCCCTCGTTGCCGAGGACGGGCGTGGCGCCGGCCATGTTCGTGCCGACGGTGACGGCCCAGATCGCGAGCTGGTCCCACGGCAGCAGGTAGCCGGTGAACGAGAGGAACAAGGTGAGCGTCAGCAGGAGGACGCCGATGGCCCAGTTGAACTCGCGGGGCTTCTTGTACGCGCCGGTCAGGAACACGCGCACCATGTGCGCGATGACGGCGACGACCATGGCCTGCGCGGCCCAGCGATGGGCGTTGCGCAGGAACATGCCGAGCGTGACCGCGAACTCGAGGTCCTTGATGTCGCGGTAGGCGAGGCCGATCGTCGGGCGGTAGTAGAACATCAGCGCCACGCCGGTCAGCGTCAGGAGGAGATACAGCGCGAAAGAGATGCCGCCCATGCCCCACGTGTAGGCCCACTTCAGCGCGCGGGGACGGACCTTGACGGGGTGAAGGTGCAGCCAGACGTTGCCGATGATGTGGCCGGCGCGGTCGCGGGGCGTGTCCTTCCAAACTCCGCCGCGGAAGACGGACCGCCAGAGCTGGGAGTCGATGATCTCTTTCTTGATCTTCTCGATGTCGAGGGTGGGCATTGTTTTAAGAGTCCTCAGGTCGACGCGTAATCGGCGAAATAGGGCGCGAGTTCGCGCTTGCCGGGCTTGTTCTCAAGCACGGCCTTGTCGACGATCAAATCGCCGGTCGGGGCCAGCTCGACCTTCGCGCGCCACAGCGGCATCGGCGCGGGGCCGGCGATGACGTCGCCGCCCAAGGTGTAGTTGGAGCCGTGGCAGGGGCACTTGAAGCGGTTCTGGTCGCCCCACCAGTTCGGCGTGCAGCCGAGGTGGGTGCAGCGCGCCCACATCGCGTAGAAGCCCGTCGGCGTGCGCACGATCCAGACGCGCTGCTCGTTGAGCCACTTCGTGGAAACGCCGAGGTCGTAGCTGGAGGCCAGCCCCGCGTTGAACTTCTGAGAGGGCTCGTAGATCACGTTGGGGAACATGAAGCGCGCGCCGGCGGCCGCGGAGGCGGCGCCGAACGCGGCGAGCATGCCCCAGCCGGCCCAAAGGAAATCGCCGCGCGACATGTCCTTCTTGGGCGCCGGCTTCGGGACGGGAGCGGCGGGAGCGGTCGACGCGGCCGGCGCGGAGGCGGCGGGCTGCGGTTCTGGATTCGGATTGGTTTCGCTCATTTTATTGGTTCTTACCTATATTAGTTTCGGCGAAAGACGACACCCAGCGTCACAAAATAACAATTACCGCGCGGGCTGTCAAATATCACGGCTTGCCGGCCCAATCGGCCTTGGCGGCGGACTCGAGCACCCAGGCGTCGAAGCCCGCGTGCGGCATCAAGGTCTTCCCGTCCCAAGCGTAATCCAGGCCCTCGAGATCCTTGACGATCTTCTTCTCGATGCCCCCCCGCGCGATGAGTAGCGGGACCACGACGACGGGGCCGAGTTTTCCGGCCTTGGCGCGCGAGACCATTTCGCGCATATCCGCCACCGCGGCGGCGCGGATCTCGGGCGAGGCGTCATCGCGCAGGAGCGCGATCCCGCAGTCGACGAACGGCCCTCCGCTTCCGGCCATCGCGCATAGGGACATCATCGAGTCCTTCCAAACGGGAACGGCGGACTCGTCGACGGGGCCGTGCCCGACCAGGACAAGATGCGCTTTTTCGGCGCCGCGGCTGAGGGCCTTGGCGCGCTCATTGAGGATGCGCCCGACGAGCTCGTGGTCGTCGAGGGCGCGGGCCATCACGATCGGCTCGCGCGATTTCACGCGCGCGGTCGAGAACTCCATCTTATGCCCATGACCGGCGGCGGCGTGGCCGGCGTGCGCCGCGCCCATCCGCTCATAGGCCGCCTTTAAAATCGCGGAGGGCTTGTCCGCGAGCCCCAGCGCGTAGCGGGTCTGGTCGAGCACCTCCGAGCGGGTCTGCACGAACAGCGGAACGGCGACGATCCGCGCGACGCCGCGCTTCTCGAGGCGGTCCACCGCGGCCTGGAGGCTCTCGACGTCTGCCATGCCCAGAGAGGTCTCGGTCGGTGCCTTCGCGTCGACGAGCCGGCGCAGGCGGGCGACCTCGGCGTTCCAGGAGGCGTCGCCGCCGTGCGCGAGCAGGAGAATGCCGTAAGGCGCGGCCGGCGGCGTCGCGGCGCGAAGAGGAGCGGAGAGCAGGACCAAGGCCAGGGCGATTTTCATGACGCGGTCTCCGAGTGCCTGAAGCTGAGCTCGCGGCCCGTCGACAGCGAGCTCGCCCACGCGACGAACTCGGCCGCCTTCGCGTCCACGACGCGGCGCGCCGCGGCGACGGCTTCCGCGCGCGAAGCCATGTTCTTGGCGACGATCGCCTCGAGGTCCTCGAGGCGATATAAATACACGCCGTCGATGGCGTGCACCGCCTCCTCGATGTCGCGAGGCATCGCGATGTCGATCATGAACAAGGAGCGCCCGCCGCGGCGGCGGACGGCCGGCTCGACGATCGCGTGCGTGAGAACCGCGGATGGCGCGCCGGTCGAGGCGATGACGACGTCGGCGCGCTCGAGCTCGGCCGGGAAGTCCTCCCAGCGAACGGCCTCGCCCTGATAGCGCGCCGCGAGCTGATAGGCGCGCTCCCACGTGCGATTGGCGACGGTCAGCTTGCTGACGCCGCGCGCCGCCAGGTGCTTCGCGGCGAGCTCGGCCATCGCGCCGGCGCCCAGGATCAGAGCGGATTTCCCCTCGAGGCGGCCGAAGATGGTCTCGGCGAGCTGGACGGCGACGGAGGGGACGGAGGCGGAGCCGTTGGCGACCGAGGTTTCCGTCCTCACTTTTTTTCCGACGAACAGGGCCCGCTGAAACAGCACGTTGAGGCGTTTGCCCGTCATCCCCGCGGCCTTCGCGCTCTCGTAGCCGGTCTTCACCTGTCCCAGGATCTCGGTTTCTCCGATGACGAGCGAGTCGAGGCCCGAGGCGACGGAGAACAGATGGGCCACGGCGGCGGCGTCCTCGCGGATCTCGGCATGCTCCCCGAGGGGATGGCCCGCCAGGTCCTCGAGCATCGCGACCAGCTTTTCGGCCGCCAGCTCCTGATTCGCGGGCCCGGCGGCATAGAGCTCGAAGCGGTTGCAGGTGGACAGCGCCGCGGCCTCCGGGAAGCCGCGCGCCTTGAGCTCGCGCAGGACGCGCTCGACGGGCACGCCGGCGAGCGCCTCGCGCGCCGCGCTGACGCGGGCGCGGTGGCTCCAGCTCAGGGAAACGAGCTTCATTTCCCCCCCAGGAAGCCGTGGCGGCCCGAGGACATCTCGGCGCCGAAGAAGGTGGCGAGCATGCACGCGAAGCCGACCATCGAGACATACACGGGCGTGCGTCCGCGCTGGCCGGAGGCGTAGCGCAGCCACAGGAAC
>JAHFCD010000214.1 GCA_023249695.1 Elusimicrobiota bacterium | reverse complement strand
CGGGATCGGTGAACACGGCCCAGGGCACCTGGCCGCGCGCCTCGAGAGGCTCCCCGGCGATCGACTGCGCGGCGAGGATGCCTTCACGGCTGGCCTTATGAGCCAGATAGGGCTGGCCGACGAGGTCGCCGATCGCGTAGATGTTGTCGACGGACGAGAGCATCTCCGTATCCACGACGACGTGTCCGCGCTTGTCGAGCTCGACGCCGAGCGTCTCGAGGCCGAGGCCCTTGGAGCGAGGCGCGCGGCCGACGGCCATGAGGATTTTATCGCAGACGATCTTCTTCTCGCCGTCGGCGGTCTCGACGGCGACCTCCAGTCGCTTGCCCTTCTTCGACCAGGACTTCGCCTTGGACTGGAGCATGACCTCCACGCCGAGCTTCGTCAGATTGCTCGCGACGGGCGAGACCAGGTCTTTTTCGATCACGGGCAGGAGCGAATCGGTGAACTCGACGACGGTAACCTTCGTGCCCAATTTCGCGAAGAACGTCCCGATCTCGAGGCCGATCACGCCGCCGCCGACGACGACGAGGGCCGCGGGCGGGACTTTGAGATCCAGGGCCTCTTTCGAGCCGAGGATGTCCTTGCCGTCGATGGCGAAGCCGGGGATCGACACGATCTCGGAGCCGGTCGCGAGGATCGCGTGCGCGAATTCGACCGTCTCGGTTCCGCCGTCGGCCTTGGTGACGATCGCCGTGCGAGCCGTGGTGAGCTGGACCGAGCCTTGGAGGTGCTCGGCCTTGTTGCCCTTCACGAGCACGCCGATATTCTTGACGAAGCCGCCGACCATCTGGTCCTTCCACGCGACGACCTTGGTCCAGTCGAGCTGGTGCTTCGGATCGTCGAAGCCCGCTTCCTTGGCCTTCTTGGACTTGTACGCGTGCCCCGCGGCGGCGATCAGCGCCTTCGACGGGATGCAGCCGTAATTGAGGCACTCGCCGCCGAGCTTGTCGCGGTCCACGAGCAGGACCTTCTTGCCGAGCTGGCCGGCCTTGATGGCGGCCACGTAGCCGCCGGGTCCGCCGCCGATGATGAGCACGTCGGTTTTGATCGCCATGGTCGCCTCGTTAGAGAAGGGTTTGGGGGTTTTCCAGATGCTTGATGATCGTGTTCGTGAAGCTCGCCGCGTCGGCGCCGTCGCAGATGCGGTGGTCGAAGGACAGCACCAAGTTCATCATGCTGCGCACGACGACCTTGTCCTCCCGCACGACGGGGCGCTTGGCGAGCTTCATCAGGCCCAGGATGGCGGCCTCGGGGTGGTTGACGATCGGCGTCGCGAACAGGCCTCCGATCGGCCCGATGTTCGTGATCGTGACCGTGCCGTCCTGCAGCGCGGACACCTCGATCGTCTTCGCGCGCACCTTCTCCGCCAAGGTCGAAACCTCGGAGGCCAGCGCCCAGATGTCCTTGTCCTGCGCGCCCTTCACGTTGGGCACGACGAGCCCCTGCGGCGCGGCGACGGCGATGCCGACGTTGTGCCGGCGCTTCACGACGATCTCCCCGGCCGCCTCGTCCAGCGACGAGTTGAACATCGGGAACTCGGACAACGCCTTGGACAACGCCCGGATGATGAACGGCAGGAAGGTCAGCTTGATCCCTTTCTTTTCCGCCTGGGGCTTGAGCTTCTCGCGCAGGGCGAGGACGGCGGTCATGTCGCATTCATCCATGTGGGTCACATGAGCGACCGTGCGGCGCGACTGCTGCATTTTCTCCGCGATCTTGCGGCGTATGCCGGTGAAGGGAACCGTCGTGTCGCCGTTCTGCCTCGGGATCGACACCGGCGGATACCCGGAATGAGTCGTGGCTGCCGCCGCGGGTCCCGGTCGTTCCGTCGCCGCGCGCGCCGAAGGCGCGAGGGCGCGAACGTCGGTTTCTGATATTCGGCCTCCGGGGCCCGTCCCCGTCGCTCGCGACAGGTCCACGCCCAAGGTCGACGCCAGCGCCTTGACCGCGGAGGTCGCGTTCGCCCCGGAATTGTCATAAACGCCGCGCGAAGGCGCGGCGACGGCGGCGGAGCCGCCGGACTTATACGCCTTGATGTCCGATTCGAGCACCCGGCCCTGCGGGCCGGTGCCGTTGATGAGGCCGATATCGACGCCCTGGTCTTTCGCCATCTTGCGGACCATGGGAGTGGCCAAGACTTCGGACGCGGACTTGGACGGCCGCGCGGCGGCGGGCGCCGCCGCGGCCTCGGGAGAGGGAACGGCGACGAATTGAGAGCTCGTGGAAGAAGCGCCCTTCACGTCGGAGTAGGTGACGAGAGGACCATGAACGGCGACCTTTTGACCGGGCTTCGCGTGGAGCTTTTGAATTCTTCCCGCCTTCGGCGACGGAATTTCGACCTCGGCCTTATCGGTCAAGACCGCCGCGATCGGCTGGTGCTCCTCGACGAGCTCCCCCTCCTTCACGTGCCACTTCACGAGCTCGCCCTCGACGAGACCCTCGCCGATGTCGGGTAGATTGAAGACGAACGATCCGGAGGCCGCGGCCGGCCGCTCGGCGACCGCGACCGCGGATTTCGCCGGCGGCGCTTTCGGCGCCGCGACGGAAATCTTCACCGTGCTCTTGGCGGATTTCGCCTCGGCCGGCGCGGCGGCGGCCCCGGCGACCTCGATCGAGGCCAGCGGGGAATGCACCTGTATCTTCTCCCCCGGCTTGCCGTAAAGCCTCGTGATCTTTCCCGCCTTCGGCGAGGGGATCTCCACCTCCGCCTTGTCCGTCAAAACGGCCGCGAGCGGCTGATGCTCCGCGACGACGTCTCCCACCTTCACGAACCACTTCACGATCTCGCCTTCGACGAGACCTTCACCGATGTCCGGCAGATTGAATTCGAAGTTCATAAGTTTATCTCCGAGTCCCTCAGCGTTTCCAACGTTGGAAGCGCTGGGGATAACCGAATGCCTCCGTCAACTAGAATGCGAGCGTCTTTCGAGCCGCCATCACGACCCGATCCGCGTCGGGGATATAGTACTGCTCCAGCCTGAAAAGCGGCATGCGGATGTCCCAGCCGCCGACGCGCGCGACCGGCGCCAGGAGCCGGAGCAGGCCGCGCTCCGCGATCAACGCGGAGAGCTCGGCGGCCCAGGAGCCGGAGTTCGGCGCCTCGTGGGCGATCACGCAGCGGCCGGTCTTGCCGACGGCGGCGAGGATCGCGTCGAGATCGAGCGGCGATAAGGTGCGCAGATCCAGGATCTCGACCGACGCGCCGTCCTCCTTCTCGAGGCGCTCGGCGGCCTTTTCGCAGGTGACGGTCATCGCGCCCCAGGTCAGCAAAGTGATGTCCTTGCCTTCCTTGACGAGACGCGCCTTGCCGATCTCGACGGTGTAGCGGCCCGCGGGGACCGGGCCGCGCGCGGCCCGGTACAACAGCTTGGGCTCGAAGAAGACGACCGGGTCGGGAGACTCGATCGCGGCGAGCAGCAGGCCTTTCGCGTCATGGGGCGTGGACGGGATCACGACCGTGATGCCGGGCGTGTGGCAGAAATAGGCCTCGGGGCTTTCCGAGTGGTGCTCCGGGGCGTGGATCAGGCCGCCGTGCGGGGCGCGGAGCACGAGCGGGACGGACATCTTGCCGCGCGAGCGCGAGCGGATGCGGCCGAGGTGGCAGACCACCTGGTCGAACACGGAGGGCATGAAGCCGTCGAACTGGATCTCGGCGACCGGGCGCATCCCGGTGATCGCGAGGCCGATCGCCGAGCCCATGATGCCGATCTCGGCGAGCGGGGTGTCGACGACGCGGTCGTCGCCGTACTTCTTCCAGAGGTTCTCGGTGGCGCGGAACACGCCGCCGTTGCGGCCGACGTCTTCGCCGAGGATCATGACGCGCTTGTCCCCGGCCATCGCGAGGTCGAGCGCCTCGTTGACGGCCTGGACGAGGTTCAACGTGCGCGTCTCGGTCTTGGCCGCGGGGGCTTTCGGGGTCATGGCTTCTCCTTGGCCGGGAAGAGCTTGATGCCGAGGCAGGATTCCACGCGGCCGCGCGCGCAGCTCAGCGCGTAATACCGGCGGGCGAGATCGGGGCGCACCTTCACGCCGCGGCCGCCGCGCTCGTACAGCTCGGCCGCCAGCGGGCAATTGTCGACGTCCAGGATCCCTTCGCAGGATCGCGCGATGAGGCGGGCGCCGCGCTCCGGATCGCGCTTGGCGCCGGCGTCGTTGACGCCGGTGAGGTAGAGGAGCCCTAGGTTCGAGCAGCCGGGCAGGAAGCCGAGCTCGCAGGCGCGGGACAGATAATCGAAGGCCTGCGCGGGGTCCTTCGAGAGCCCGAGGCCGAGGACGTGGCGCTCGCCGGCGCGGTTGCAGGCGGCGGCGTCGCCGTCGAGGCATTGGCGGATTTGAACGGCCGGCTCGGTTTCGGCGGCGACGGAGATTTGCGCCAGTAGGAGCGCCGCGAGGAGGAATTTCACGGGAACCTCCCCTCGGTCGGAGGCAAAGACATCAGCACCTTCGCTCCCCCCTTGAACTTGAGCAGCTCTTCCAGCTCGGCGCGCTGCTCGATCAAGGCGCGGGGCGCCTTGTCGTAGTTGTCGGCGAACATGTTCAGCGGATTGGGCGCCGGAAACTCCTCGTACGCCTTCACTTCGCCGTCGATCCAGGCCCGCGTCTTCGCGTTCAGCTCCTTTTCCTTCTTCTCGTCCCAAAGCTTTTTCTCCGTCAGGAGCTTCTTGAAGCGCGCGATCGGATCTTTTTTCCGCCAAGACTCGACTTCCTTGTTCGAGCGGTAGCGCGTCGCGTCGTCGGCCGTCGTGTGATGGCCCATGCGGTACGTCTCGCACTCGATCAAGGTCGCGCCGTCGCCTTTGCGCGCGCGCGCGACGGCTGACTTCGTCGCTGAGTAGACGGCGAGCGCGTCGTTGCCGTCCACCTGGATGCCGTGCACGCCGTAGCCCCAGGCCTTTTGAGCCAAGGTCTGCGAGGCGGCCTGGCGCTTGCGCGGCACGTAGATCGCCCAGCCGTTGTTCTCGATGATGTAGATCGCGGGCAGCTTGAACTGCCCGGCGAAGGTGAGCGCCTCGTGCAGGTCGCCCTTCGAGGACGTGCCGTCGCCGCAGTAGGTCATGGCCACGCCGCCCTGGCCCTTGAACTTCTGGCCCCAGGCCAGGCCCGCGACCTGGGTGAGGTGCGTGCCGACCGGGATGGAGAATATCATGTCGTTGTTGCCGTCGGGAAAATGGGTGCCGCGGTCGTCGCCGGCCCAGTACAGCAAGCCATA
>JAHFCD010000213.1 GCA_023249695.1 Elusimicrobiota bacterium | reverse complement strand
CACGAGATGGTGACGAGCGCTCCCGACATGAAGCCGCTGCTCGACACGATCATCAAGTCGGTGCCCGGCCCGCAGGTCGACGAGAACAAACCCCTGCAGATGCTGATCACGATGCTCGATCACAGCGCCTATCTCGGCAAAATCGGGATCGGCCGCATGCAGAACGGTAAGATCGCCAAGAACGAGACCGTCGTGCTGATCAAGGGCGAGGACGGCAAGATCATCCCCGGCAAGGTCACGATGCTCCAGATGTACCAGGGCCTCAAGCGCAAGGACGTCGACAACGCGAAGGCCGGCGACATCGTCGCCGTCGCGGGCTTGGAGACCATCAACGTCGGAGACACCGTCTCCGACGTCGCCAACCCGATCGCGCTGCCGCCGCTCGACATCGACGAGCCGACCTTGTCGATGGAGTTCACGATCAACAACTCCCCCTTCTCGGGACGCGAAGGCAAGCTGGTGACGTCCCGTCACCTCCGAGAACGCCTTCTCAAGGAGCAGCAGATCAACGTCGGCCTCAAGATCGAGCAGCTGCCCGGCGAGGGCAACTTCAAGGTCGCCGGCCGCGGCGAGCTCCACCTGTCCATCTTGATCGAAACGATGCGCCGCGAGGGCTTCGAGCTCGCCGTGTCGCGCCCGCACGTGATCTTCCGCGAGATCGACGGCGTGATGAGCGAGCCGATGGAGAACCTCGTCATCGACGCTCCGACGCAGTATCAGGGCTCGATCATCGAGTCGCTGGGCCGCCGCCTGGGTCAGCTGCAGAACATGGCTCCGGAAGGCGCCAACCGCACGCGCCTCGAGTACGCGATCAGCTCGCGCGGCCTCATGGGCTTCAAGACGGAGCTCATGGCCATGACGAAGGGCACGGGCATGATGCATCACAGCTTCAACGGCTACGGCAAGAAGGGCAACGAGCCGCCTCCCCGCGTCAACGGCGTTCTGATCTCGATGGCGATGGGCACGACGACCGGCTACGCCCTCTCGGGCCTGCAGGAACGCTCGGACTTCTTCCTTGGACCCGGCGTCGACGTGTACGAGGGCATGATCGTCGGCACGAACTCCCGCGCCTCCGACATGATGGTCAATCCGACCAAGGCGAAGGCGATGTCGAACATGCGCTCCAAGGCCACGGACGACGCCGTCCAGCTCGAGCCGCCGAAGATCCTGTCGCTCGAGCAGGCGCTCGAGTTCATCGACGACGACGAGCTGCTCGAGGTGACGCCCGTGAGCATCCGTTTGCGCAAGAAGGTGCTCAACGGCTCGATGCGCAAGCGCTCGGAAGAATCCCGCGCTTAAGACTATGCGCGGGATTCTCCTCGCGCTTCTGTTCTCGGCCGCCCCTTGCGGGGCGGCCGAGCCTATTTTGGGGTTCAGCTTCCCCGTCTGGTGGCATAACGCCTACGCGAGCGCGCGCTCCGTCGAGTCCTTCGCGGAAATGAAGGCGATGGGCGCGGGCTGGGTCGTGATCATCCCGACCGTGTACGTGAAGGACCGCACGGGGTCCGAGGTCGCCGCGACCGACGCGACCGCGAGCGACGCCTCCCTGCGCGCGGCGGTCCGTCGCGCGCACGCCTCGGGCCTCAAGGTCCTGTTCAAGCCGCACGTGGACGCGCCCGACGACGGGCCGCGGGCCTGGCTGAATCCGACGGACCCCGCGCGCTGGTTCGCCACGTACGACGCGCACATGCTCCGCTACGCCCGTCTCGCCGCCGAGGAAAAGTGCGAGATGTTCGCCGTCGGCACGGAGCTCACTTTGCTGACCTTGCCGCGCCACACCCCGGCCTGGCGCGCGCTGATCGCGGAGGTCCGCGGGATCTATCCGGGGCCGATCACCTACGCCGCGAACTGGCATTCCGTCGCCTCCGTGGGATTCTGGAAGGAGGTCGACCTTATCGGCGTCGACGGCTACTTCCCCGTCCCGGGCGGCTCGAACCGCGCCGCGCTCGAGGCGAACTGGCGGCCCTGGGTGGTCGGGCTCGCGGCCCTCTCCAAGATTTACGGCAAGCCGGTGCTGTTCACCGAGATCGGACTTGCCGCCCAGAAGGGCGGCAATCTAAGACCCTGGGACTGGCACGACTACGCGGAGCTCGACCTCGACGTCCAGGCCGCCTACATGGACGCCTTTCTCCGCGCGTTCGGGCGCGAGCCGTGGTTCCGCGGTTTCCTCTATTGGGCCTGGGAAGCGAATACGGACCGCGTCGGCCCGAAGGACAAGTCCATGAGCGTCCAGGGCAAGCCCGCCGAACAGGTCCTGCGCCGCGCCTTTCTCGGCGCGAAGGCTCCCCCGCCGGAGGGAAATTGGCGCGAGCGGCTGCAAGCGCTCTCGCTGCGGCTCGCCGGCGTCAGCTGGCCGTAGGCTAGTAGATCCAGCCGGGGACGCCGGTGGTCCGCTCACGCGGGACGGCGCGGGGTCGGGGAGGCGGATCGGTGAACTGCGGCTGCTTGTCCTCGATGCCGCGCAGCTGGTCGCGCTCGGGAATGGACTCGATGAACGGACGGCGCTGGCGGCCGCGGCTTGACGGCGGCACGCCGCCGAAGCGGTAGGAGACCGTGATGCGGTGCTGGTCGCTCAAGGTCTTGCCGAGCCCCCAGGCGTAGTCGAGCAGGAAGCGGCCCTTCCAGCGCAGGCCGAAGCCCATCGTCAGCCCCGCGTCCTCGCGGTGGATCTGGTAGCCGATGCGCACGCCGTAGGTCTTCACCCAGAAATACTCGAGCCCGGTGTTGATGTGCCACTCCCGCTCGTCGAGGAGGTAGTCTCCGTCGAGAGACGCGATCACGCTGTGGATCGAGGGCACGCCGCCCTGCCAGGCGAAGCCGCCGCGGAACGTCGCGGGCAGGGGCTCCTTTTCCTCCGTGTACTTGATCTTGCCGCCGATGTTGAGCGCCGACGCGCCGAAGCTGTAGCCGGCCTCCGGCGAATGGACGAGGTAGCCGACGTCCGCCGCGAGGGCGCTGCCGGTTTGGCTGACGATCGTCGAGCGCACGTACTTGGCCGCGACCCCCATGTAATGATCGATCTGGTAGGTGGCGTCGCGGAGCTCGATCGGCGTCAATCCGACGCGCTCGGCGTAGCCGCCGGAGAGGATCAGGTCCGAGCCGGCGCTGACGGTTTCGGAGGTGCCGAGCGAGCCGTTTGAATTGAGGCGGTTGACCTCGATCGTGCCGCTGCGGGAGTAGAGCACGTTGGCGCCGACGCTTGTATAGCCGTTGCCCGAGATGCCCGTCAGGGGCGTCGGGCCCGCGTAAGCGAAATTTTGGATCGAGGTCTCCCCCTGGCCCGTGGCGAAGCTGAAATCGAGTTCGTGGGCGTTGAGCCGGGCCAGGCCCGCGGGGTTGTAGAACAGCGCCGAGGCGTCGCTCGCGACGGCCGTAAACGAGGTGCCCATCCCGGCCGCGCGCGCGGACATCGGGATCTGGAGGACGGGCACGGCGGTCGTGCCGGGTCCGGTCGCGGCGCGAGCTCGGCTCGCGACGGACAGGAACGCCAGGACGATGAGGAGGCTTCTCGTCATTTGATGATGGCGATCTTCTGAGTCTTCTGGAGGCCGGGAGCTTCGATGCGCAAGAGATAGATGCCGCTGGCGACGACGGAGCCGGCGAGGTTGCGTCCGTCCCAATCCATCGTGCCGCGGCCGGGGGGCATGTCGGCGTCGAGGAGGGTGGCGACGTAGGTTCCCGTGACGGTGAACAGCTTGATCAGGATGCGCCCGGAGCCGGTGGTCGCGTACTTGATCGTCGTTTTCTCGCCGCGCGCGGGATTGAACACGTTGTTGTAGGCCGTCAGCTCCGCCTGCGACGCGGTGAGATTGATCGCGTTGGACATGCCGAGAGAGGCGGTGCTGCCGCGAACGTTGTAGCCGAAGACCTCGAGGTAGACGGTGCCGGAGGCGGGATAGCGCGCGGCGAAGCCCGGCGCGAGCAAGACCGAGCCCGTGACGCGGCCAAACGCGTTGCCGGAGGACACGAAGGTCAGGAAATCGCCGGCGACGGCCGGCTGGTTCAGGCGGGTGTTGCTCAGAGGCGTGAAGGTGTGATCGCGCAGCTGCGCGGAGGAGAAGCGCCAGTCCTGGCTGGTGACGAAGGTGGTGACGTTCACGCTGAAGGTGATCGTGTCGTTGTCGAAGGTCGCGGTGACGATGGAGCCACCGAGCGCGCCGGCCTTGGGATAGGCGAAGGTCAGGCCGTACGGGGTGGTGGACTGCACGCCGCTGGCCGAGCCGTTAAGCGAGTCGCCGCCCACCACCTGCGCGTAGAAGAGCCCGCCGGTCGGGTTGTTGTAAGCGAGCTCGACGCGGGATTCGGAGGTGTTGCAGTCGAAGGTCTCGCACGACCCGTCCAAGGTGTTGACGCCGTCGAACGAGGGCGCCGCCGCGGCGACCTGACGGTGGGAGCGGTCGAAGAGCTTGAGCTGGTAGCCCTTGAAGTAGCCGCCGAAGGCCGGCAGGTTCAGGGTGACCCGGATGAGGCCCTCGCCGGCGCCGAACGAGTAGAAGTCGGTGTCGCTCGTCGGGTAGAGGGTCGCCGCGATGACGGGCCGCGTGCTCACGTCGGTCGCGTTCTCGAAGCCGTCGTTGCGCTCGAGCGCGTCGCCGCTGCCGAGGATGAGCCCGTGCGAGGCGTAGGCCGTGTTGATCGCGGCCTGCGCGGTGCCGGCGCCGCCGCAGGCCGGCACGCGGCCCTCGGCGTCCACGCGGCGCATCGCGTCGTACATCTCGCCGAAGCTCTCCGGGAAGAAGAGGAGGGATTGGAAGACGAGGCCGTCGGCGCAGGAACGGCCCGTCGCGTAGCCGAGGGCGGTGATGCGGTCGCGGCGGATGTCCCACAAGGCCTGAGAAAGGAAGATGCTGTCGTCGTGGATTTCGCCGGTCCACGACAGGCTGCTCAGCACGCGGCACGGGATGCCGGGCAGCAGGCAGTCCAGGTCGCGCAGCGCGCCGCTCCCGCCGAGCGAGCCGAGCACATAGGCGCCGATCGTGGGATCGTTGAGCGAGCTGCCCGCGAAGTAGTCGGCGAGGGCTTCCGAGATCGCGCCGGCCTGGCCGAAATTCTGGATGGGCCAGATCTTCTCGACGATATAGTGGACGTACTCGTGATGGGTGACGGTCGCGTCGTCGGTGAAGCCGTCCTCGGGCGCCGTCGTGTTGATGTCGCCGAACATCAGGTTGTCGTAGTCCGGATTGTAGAAGGCGTTGGCCATGTTCGGCCCGACGTGAGCCATCGCGACGA
>JAHFCD010000212.1 GCA_023249695.1 Elusimicrobiota bacterium | reverse complement strand
CATGAACGACTTCGCCGTCGGCACGTCAAAAATACTTGTCGCCACCCAGGTCATCGAGGTCGGCATCGACGTGCCCAACGCGACGGTCATGGTCATCCAGAACGCGGATCGCTTCGGCCTCGCCTCACTGCACCAGCTGCGCGGCCGCATCGGACGCGGCGGCGCGGAATCCTACTGCCACCTCGTCGCCGACCCGCGCACCGAGCAGGCGCGCGCGCGCCTGGACATCATGACCGCGACCTCCGACGGCTTCAAGATCGGCGAGGAGGATCTCAAGCTGCGCGGCCCCGGCGAGCTGCTCGGCACCGCGCAAAGCGGCGAGCTCTCGCTCGCCGTCGCCGACCTGTTCAAGGACGCGGAGCTGCTCGCCTTCGCGCGCGCCGACGCCGACGAGCTGCTCGGCGCCGACCCTAAATTGCTGGCTCCCGGCCACCGCCTCGTGCGCGACCGCCTGATCGCGCTGTACCAGAGCCGCTGGAACTGGATCGACCTCGCCTAGTCGACGCAGGGCTCGGGCCCGGCGGCTTCGGGCGCGGACGGCGCGGCGGCGGGCTTGGGCATGCGGGACATCGCGATGGTCCCGTCGAGCAGCGCCTTCACGGCCTCGAACATCCCGCTCGCCGGATATTTTTTCAGGAAGGTCTCGCCGTCGGCCAGGATCGCGGCCTCGTCCTTGAGGGACAGGTCCGCGACGAACCCCATGTACGCGACGAAGTCGTCGTGCCCGTCGAGCTTCTTGAGATCGGGCCGCGCGAGCAGGGACCGCGAGAATCCGCGCAGGCCCTCGTAGTCCTTCGCGTCGTTGTAAAAGCCGATGATCGCCCCGGCCTCGGCATAGCCCCACCGGCCGCTCGCGACCGCGGCGAGCTTCTCCTTGAGCTCCGGCGCCCGCGCGGCGCGCAGCGCGGCCAGGCGCGCCTGTTCGGCCGCGTCATGGCCGTCCTGATATTTTTTCATGCGCTCCTCGAGCTTCGAGTAGGCGTCCTCCGCCGCGGCGAGCGTCCTCTCCACCTCGGCCCGCGGCTTGCCCGACTTGATCGCGGAGCGCACCCGCGTGACCGTCCGGGCGATCTCCGTGCCCGCGGCCTCGCCGGCCGCCGGGAGCGCCCGCAGGCCCTTCTCCAGGCGCTCGACGCGCGCGGTCAGGTCGTCCACCGCCGCCTCGACCTTGGCCAGCCGCTTGGACAGGGCCGCGGCCACGTCCTTCTTGAACGCGGCGCTTCCGCTCATGAAGCGCTCGACCCTCTCCTTCTCGACGCGCACGAGGACGTAGCTGAAGCCCGCGCAGCGCTCGAAATCGTCCTGCTCCCAGCCGGCCAGCAGCGAGCTGCGCGGCAGGAGCTTGCCCACGCTCGCGGCCACCTCCCACTTGTCCCGGCACGGACCGGCGACCGCCGCGACCTTCTCCTTCGGCCAGCCCTCGACCTCGCCGCCGACCTGCTTGGCGAGGTTGCGCAGGGCCTGGTCGCGCGCCTTGTCCGTGTCGGGATCGCGCGCGACGCCATAGAACCATTCCCGGTCGCGCGGCAGGCTCGTGTAAAAGGCGGGAGGAACGCAGTCCTCCTTCGCCGCGGCGGAAACGGCGGCGAGAAGCAGGAGCGGAACGAACCGGAGCGCGCGCGCGGGCATGACCGCTAGTTTGGGCCGGGAACCGGAACAAATCAAGGGGCGTGGACGGGCGGCCGCGCCCGCTCCCTATTCGTCACGACGCTTCCAACGTTGGAAATGAGGGCGCAAGAACCGGGAGGCCCCGCCGGGCGCCGTCGCGAGAGCGTGACACGCCGTCCATAGCCTCCGGCCTCGCGGTGCGCTAATCTGTCGCCGGTTTAAAATCCCAGGAGGACCCCACATGACCAAATACATTCCGGAAGGCTACAACACGCTGACGCCCGCGCTCGTCTACAAGGACGCGCGCAAGGCGATCGCATTCTACAAGAAGGCGTTCGGCGCGCAGGAAAGGCTGCTGCTCGAAGGCTCGGACGGCAAGGTCATGCACGCGGAGCTCAAGATCGGCGGCTCGGTCTTCATGCTCGGCGAGGAAAATCCCGCCTATCCCGAGCACAAGTCCGCCGAAACCGCCGGCGCCGCCTGCTTCTCGCTGAACCTGTACGTCCCGGACGCGGACGCCGTCTACCAGCAGGCCGTGGCCGCCGGCGCCAAGGCCGCCGAGCAGCCCAAAGACGCGTTCTGGGGCGACCGCTACGGCCGCGTCATCGACCCGTTCGGCTACAGCTGGGGCATCCTCACCCACGTCAAGGACGTCACGCCCGAGGAGATGAAGAAAGGCGCCGCGGAGTGGGCGAACCAGGCGTTCGCCGGCCGGAAATAGGCCAAGGAATATTCCCCCGGCCGCCGTCGGAGCGGCCGGGGGAATCGTTCACCCGAAATTGGGGTGTGATTCTCCGTCGTCCGTGCTATATCATGAGCGACGACGGAGGCAGCCATGATGATCCGATTGACGCTCGCGACGGGCCTCGTGATGGTCGCTCTCGCCCCCCGGCCGGCGGCGGCCGCGGACAACGCTCAGAAAAAATACGAAAAGGAAGCGCTCCGCTTATCCGCCAAATGCGCGAAAGAAGCGGCCAAGGACGAACGCGACGCGGAGAGGGAACGGACCCACCCTCGCCAGGACAACGTGTGGGATGAGCTGTGCGCGCCGCCTCTCCCGCCTCCGGTCATGGACCCCCCGGCGGTCGAGCCGCCGGCCGACATGGATCCGGTCCTCCTGCCGCCGCCGCTGCTCCCCCCGTTTCTGCCGCCGTTCTGACCGAGGAGCTTGGCGCCCTGGCCTGAGGCTCCGCGTCCTGTTATACTCATCACCGTGCGCGCCCTACTCGCCTGCCTGCTCCTCGCCGCCCCGGCTGCCGCGCTCGACATCGAGCGCGAGGAATACCGGATCGTCGGCTGGAACGACGCCTGCTCCGTGGCCATCGAGCGCTACGCGTATCCGATGCTGGGCCAGGCCCTCTACGGGGAACCGGTCACGTCGCGCATCGGCACGCTGAGCATCGGCACGCAGAAGCCGGAGGTCGTGACGCGCTGGGTGCTCGAGGCCGACGGCGCCGGCACCTTCGACCGGCCCGCCTTCGCGGCCATCCGCAAGAGCCTGCGGAAAGCCGGCTACGACCGGCCCGGCTTCAGCGAGCAGCTTCGCGACGCCGAGCCCGTCGTGTCCCCGGGCTCGGCCGAGGTGATCCGGTCCACGGCGATCCTCGAGGCGCGGCCCGGCGCCTGGCCCGACGCGCAGGCATGGCGCTGGGGCTGGACGCACTATAATCCCCTGAGCACCTGCGCGCTGATGGTCTATGAAAAGGTCGGCGAGCGCGACCGCTATAAATTCCAGCTGACCCGCATCTTCAACGCGAGCGCCCGCTCCGAGCGCGGCCGCGCCCACACGACCAACGGGCGCCTCCTCTACAACAACGGCGACCTCGCCGGCGCGCTGGCCGAGACCGAGATCGGCGCCCGGACGGCGCCCGAGGTCGGCGCCACGCGGTACCATTACGCCGCGATGCTGGCGCTCAACGGGCGCATCGACGACTCGCTGCGCGAGCTGCTCGCCGCGGTCAAGCGGGACGAGCGCTTCGCCGGCAAGGCCGCCAAGGACGAGGACTTCGACTCGCTGCGCAGCCGCCAGGATTTCCAGGAGCTGATCCTCAAGCAGGAGCGCGCGGGCCCGCCGGAGCACCCCTAGCGCCGAAGCGGCCGAAACGCTATACTATCGTCGTCGCAGGCGAGGATTTGAGCCCGATTGCCCCAGGCCTAATGGGAGCTAAAACGGCGAAAGAAACCACGCCATGCGGCGTGGTTTTTCAATTTACATGACACTCATCAAACCGACGTTCGCCGACCGAGGCCGCGAAGAGGAGCTCCGCGAGCTCCTCCATCGCCGGCTCCTCGTGCTCGACGGCGGCATGGGCACGATGCTCCAGGCCCGCGACCTCAAGGCCGCCGACTTCGGCGGCGAAGCCCTCGAAGGCTGCAACGAGAACCTCGTCCTGACTCGCCCCGACGTCATCCAGGACGTCCACGAGGCGTATTACGCCTGCGGCGCGGACATGATCGAGACGAACACCTTCGGCGCGATCCGCCACGTCCTCGCCGAATACGGCCTGCAGGACAAGGCCCGCGAGATCAACAAGAAGGCCTGCGAGCTCGGCCGCGCCGCCGCCGCCAAGCACGCGACCAAGGACAAGCCCCGTTTCGTCGCCGGCTCCCTGGGCCCCGGCACCAAGGCGATCTCCGTCACCGGCGGCATCACCTATGACGAGGTCCTCGAGGGCTACCACGAAGCCGCGCTGGGCCTGCTCGACGGCGGCGCCGACCTGATCCTCCTCGAGACGCAGCAGGACACGATCAACATCAAGGCGTCGATCAACGGCGTGCACGCCGCCTTCCGCGAGGCCAACCGCTCGATCCCGATCATCCTGTCCGTCTCCATCGAGACGATGGGCACCATGCTCGGCGGCCAGGACATCGCCGCCTTGGCCGACGCCGTCTCCCACTTCGACCTGCTCGCCATCGGCATGAACTGCGCCACGGGGCCGGACTTCATGACGGACCATCTGCGCACCTTGTCCTCGCTCACGCGCGCGTTCACGATCTGCTACCCCAACGCCGGCCTGCCCGACGAGAACGGCGTCTACAACGAAAGCCCCGCGATGGTCGCCAAGAAGGTCGCCCGCTTCGCCGACGAAGGCTGGGTCAACATCGTCGGCGGCTGCTGCGGCACCACGCCGGAGCACATCCGCTTGATCGCCGAAGCCGTCAATGGCAAACCCCCCCGCCGCGCGCACAAACCCCGCCGTTCCTCCGTGTCCGGCATGGAATCCCTGTCGTTGGACGAGGATCGCCGTCCCTTGATCGTCGGCGAGCGCACGAACGTGATCGGTTCCCGAAAATTCAAGGAATTGATCGTCAACGGCGAAATCGAGTCCGCCGCCGAGCTCGCTCGCCACCAGGTCCGCGCCGGCGCCCACATCATCGACGTCTGCCTCGCCAACCCGGACCGCGACGAGAAGGAAGACCTGATCGCGTTCTTCGAGAAGGCCGTCAAGAAGGTGAAGGTCCCCTTCATGATCGACTCCACCGACCACAAGGTCATGGAAGAGGCCCTCAAGCGCGCCCCCGGCAAGTGCATCCTCAACTCGATCAACCTCGAGGACGGCGAGGAGCGCTTCGAGGCCGTCATCCCCCTCGTCCATCAGTTCGGCGCGGCCCTCGTCGTCGGCACGATCGACG
>JAHFCD010000211.1 GCA_023249695.1 Elusimicrobiota bacterium | reverse complement strand
GCCCAACGCGGTGCCGAGCATCCAGGGCTTCAGCGCGGCGGCGGCGCCGCCGAGCGCGAGGCCGCCCATCACGGGGCCCATGAAGGCGACCATGATCGCGAACTGCAGCGGCAGCATCGCGACGGCGCCCCACATCGGGCTCTTGACGATCAGCGAGCGCATGCCCGAGCGGAGAAGGTTCTCGCGCGCGGGAGCCTCGTGCGGGACGGGGGACATCGCGGCGACCCGGCCCACGGCGGGGGCGATGTCGATGACGCCGGGAGCGGACTTCAGCGCGAACACGCGGGAGACGGGGATCGCGCCGCGCACGGTGACGAGGCCGGGAGCGCGGACGGCGTCGAAGGAGCGGTCGAGGCGGAAGCCCAGGTCGGCGCCCATCTTCGCGAGCACGGCGTCGAGCGCCTCCGGCGAGCCCGGATCGACGATCGTGACGAGGACGGGCATCAGGTTCTGCTGCGGGCGGCCGAGGCCGGAGTCGCGCGGCGCGTCGTTATTTTCTCCGGCGTCCACGGCGTCGGCGATCGGGCGGCGGGCGACGAGGCCGTCGAAGAAGGAGGACAGGCGTCCGCGGGCGCCGTCGGATTTCCCGTCGGCGGCGGGCGCGCAGGGGCGCGACGCGTCGAGCGCGGGAAGCAGGCGCGCCGAGGCCGCGGACAGCGAGGCCGTCAGCGCCGCGGGGCCGGAGAGGTTCGCCGCGGCGGGAGCGGCGATGACGGGAGCGAGCGCCATCGGCGAGACGGGCGCGGCGGGCATCGCCGCGGCGGAGAGCGCGGAAGGAACCGGCGCGAGCGTCGGGGCCGAGAGCGACGGAGCGGACAAGGTCAGGGACGGGGCGGAGAGAGCCAGCGACGGAATCGCGAAGGAGCCGGACGCCGGGGTGATCGAGCCCGACGCTCCCGCGAGCCCCGCTCCGACGGAGCCGGGACGCACGGTCGCGGCGACCTGTCCCCAGGCCTGGGCGCCGGGGGCGCTCACGACGAGGGCGAGCGCGAGGATCGAGGCGATGGCGCGGGAAAGGCGGAATTTCTTCATGGGAACCCCTGAAAAGTTGATCACGATCAATATTCTACGCGGGAGCGCCCTCCGGGAGTTTGGGTCGAACGGGCCGGGATGCCCCGGCAATGGTCCCACGTCCGAGGGGGACCTACGGGGCGGAGCGGAGAAAGGGCGTCGTGCCGGTCAGCGGTGTGAAGCCGAGCCGCGCCAGGATCGGTCGGCTCATCGGGCCGGCGTCGGTCAGCCCGTAAGCGATCCCGCGCCGCCGTCCTTCCTCAAGCCGCGAGGCCACGAGCGCGCGATAAAGCCCCCGACCGCGATGCTCCTTCAGCGTGGAGCCTCCGTACAGAGCCGCGAAGCTTCGGTGCAGGCGCGTCCAGCCGACGCAGACGGGCTTGCCCTCGTGCCATACGGCGTGAAAACGGATGCCGTCGGGGCTGGCCGCGCGCTCGCGGGCCAGCGATTCGTGGAGCCAGTCGAGTTTCTCGCCGGACCAGACGGCGGTCTGGAGGTCCATCAGCGGGGCCAGGCTTTCGCCCGCCTCGAGCGGCCTGACCTCATAGCCGGGAGGAACGGCGGGCGGAAGCGCCCAGGCCGAGAGCTCGACGGCCATGATCGTCTCGGGCTCGGACGGCGTGAAGCCGCGTTCGAGCAGGAGCGCTTTCAGATTTTCGGGAGCGTCGTGATCGTGGTGCTTCCATTCGAAGCCGCGCCCCAGGCCCTTGAAGTAGGCGATTTGGCGGTCGATGGCCGCGCCGGCGGAAGCGGCGTCGAGCGCGCTGAACAGGACGCAATTGTTCATCGGATCGGCGGTCGCGCCGACGAGCCTCACGATCGAATCCTCCCGCTCGAGCGCGACCGAGGCGTCGAAATACGGGAGGCTTCGGCGCAGCTCCCGGTTGTACAGCGCGAGCGCGGCCTCTCGGTTCACGCCCGGGACCTGCGCAGGGCGGCGTCGCCGCAGTACAGCGCGACCGCGGCCCAGATCAGGACGAAGCTGTACAGCCGTTCGCGCGCGAGAGGCTCGCCGAAGGCGAGCACCGCGATCAGGAACTGCAAGGTCGGGGAGAGGAATTGGAGGAAGCCCATCGTTTTCAAGTCGAGGCGCCGCGCGGCCTCGACGAACCAGAGCAGGGGCAGGGCGGTCACGCCCGCGCTGCCCGCGAGCAGCAGCCAGGTGCGCGCGTCGGCGGGCGCGCGGCCATGGGCGGCGAGCCAGACCAGCCCGAGCAGAGAGGGGACCGTCAGGACGAAGGTCTCGAAGGCAAGGCCGACCAGGGCGTCGACGTGCGCGACTTTTCTTAAGAGGGCGTACGACGCGAAGGTGAACGCGAGCGTGAGGGAAAGCCAGGGCAGATGTCCGTGAGCCTTGACGACCCACAGCACGCCGGCCAACGCCAGCGCTCCGGCCGCGGCCTGCGGGCCGCGCATGCGTTCGCCGAGGACGAAGACCCCCAGCGCCATGCTGACGAGCGGGTTGATGTAGTAGCCGAGGCTCGTGTCGAGCACGCGGTGATCCTCGATGCCCTTGATGTAGAGGTACCAGTTCAGGCCGATGAGCGCGGTCGAGGCGACGAGGAGCCCGGCCGTCTTGGGGCGGCCCGCGGCGGCGCGAAGATCGCCCCAGCGGCCGCGCATCACGAACGCGAGGCACAGCGCCGACCAGGCGATGCGGTGCATCAGGATCTCGTGGGCGGGCACGTGGGCGAGCCGGCGCCAGTATAGCGGGCTCAGGCCCCACAAACCGAAGGCGCCTACGGCGTACGCGAGGCCGAGGCGGTTCATCCGCGCAGGGCTTCGAGGCGTTCGTCGGCCCGCGCGAACTCGGTGTTGGCGGCGGCGCCGACGATCGTGTAGTGGCCCATTTTCCGGCCGGGACGCGGGTCGGACTTGCCGTAGAGGTGGAGCTTGGCGCCGGGGATCGCGTCGAGCACGGACCACTTCGGCTCGCCCTTCTCCCACAGGTCGCCGAGAAGGTTGACCATCGCGGCCTGGCCCTCGAGGAGGCCGGGGTCGCCGAGCCTCAGGCCGCACACGGCGCGCACGTGCTGCTCGAACTGGGACACGGCGCAGCCGCCCAAGGTGTAGTGCCCGCTGTTGTGGACGCGGGGGGCGATCTCGTTGACGAGCAGGGATTCGTCGTGGAGCAGGAACATTTCCACGGCCATGACGCCGACGTGGCCCAGCGCGTCGGCGATCTTGATCGCGAGCGCGACCGCGGCGGCTTCGACGTCTCGCGGCAGGGGGGCCGGCGCGCGCGTGGCATGGAGGATGCCGCCGCGGTGCGTGTTCTCGGCGACGGGGTAGACGGCGGTCTTGCCGTCGCGTCCCCGCGCGAGGATGACGGAAATCTCCGTTTTGAAGTCGACCAGCTTCTCCCAGACGCAGGGCGCCTTGAGGACCTCGGCGGCGTTTGGTCTATCGGCCTCGCTCAGAAGGCGGCACTGGCCCTTGCCGTCGTAGCCGTGGGTGCGGCGTTTGAGGATGACCGGATACTTCCAGCCGGCGGCGGTCGTCGCCTCGCCGTAGGGCGTCTGCGGGAACCCGTGCCTCGCGAGAAAATTCCTCTGCGTGAGCCGGTCGCGGATGACGGCCAGGACCGAGGGCGCGGGGAAAAGCGTCCGGGCTTTCGCGGCGGTTTCGAGGACCTTGACGGGGATCAGCTCCCATTCGAGCGTGAGGAGATCCGACGCCTCGGCGAGCCTCAGCGCGGCCAGCTCATCGTCTACGGCCCCGACGATCGGGATGTCCACGACCTGCAGGGCGGGCGACGAGCGCGACGAGTCGAGGGCGGCGGTGCGGTAGCCGAGTTCCTTCGCGGCCTCGGCGATCAGCCGTCCGAGCTGGCCGCCGCCGAGGATGCCGAGGGTCTTCCCGCGGGCCAGCGGATCCACTAAAACGCGTCCTTCAGGACCTTGCGGGTCTGCGCGTCGCGGAACTTCATCACGCGCACGGACAGATTCGGGTCGTTGAGAGCCAGGATCTGCGCGGCGAGATGCCCCGCATTGGCCGCGCCCGCTTCGCCGATGGCGAGCGTCGCGACGGCGACGCCGCGAGGCATCTGGTTGATCGAGAGCAGGGAGTCGAGGCCCTTGAGCGCGCGCGACTCGACCGGCACGCCGAGCACGGGCAGCCAGGTCATCGCCGCGGTCATGCCCGGCAGGTGCGCCGCGCCGCCCGCCCCGGCGATGATCACGCGCAGGCCCTTCTTCTCGGCGGAGGCGGCGTAGGAGAACAGCTTCATGGGCGTGCGGTGGGCGGAGACGATTTGCGCGTCGTAGGCGATCCCGTACCCCTTCAGGACCTCCGCGGCGGCCTTCATCGTTTTCCAATCGGACTTGCTGCCCATGATGATGCCGACGAGCGGCTTGCGGTTCTTTTTCAAGCGGCGATCCTCCCGAGAACTTTCGCGGCGATGTCCTTTCTCCAGCGCAGAGCGGATCCGGCGACGCCGGGCACGGCGGCGTACGCGCGCTCCCGAGCGGCGGCGAGATCCGCGCCGAGGCCGACGACGCCGAGTACGCGTCCGCCCGCCGCGAGCCAGCGCGCGCCGTCCTTCCGCGTGCCCGCGTGGAACACGAGGACGCCCTCGCGGCCCTCGGCCGCTTCGGGCGTTAAGAGGGCTCCGGGCTTCGGCGCCTCCGGATAGCCCTCGGCGGCGAGGACGACCGACACGCAGGCCCCGGCGCGGGCCGGCACGCGATCGACGCGCAGGTCGCCGCGCGCGCAGGCGAGGCACAGCTCGAGGAAATCGGCGTCGAGCAGGGGGAGCACCGCCTGCGCCTCCGGATCGCCGAGGCGGGCGTTGAACTCGAGGACCTTCGGGCCTTCGGGCGTGAGCATCAGGCCCGCGTACAGCACGCCGCGGAAGTCGAGGCCGTCCTTGGCCAGGCCCGCGAGCGCGCGGTCGAAGACCTCGGCCCGGACCGTCGCGAGCAGCGCGGCGTCGAGGGGCACGGGACACAAGGCACCCATGCCGCCGGTGTTCGGACCGAGGTCGTCGTCGAGCAGGCGCTTGTGGTCCTGGCTCGCGGGCAGGAGAGCGTACCGCTCTCCGTCCAATACGGCCATCATCGAGATCTCGGGGCCGGTCAGCAGCTCCTCGACGAGCAAGGTGCTGCCGGCGCCGGTCGCGGCCAACGCCGCCACCGCCGCCTCCGCCGCGGGCAGGGCCGTGCAGACGATGACCCCCTTGCCGGCGGCGAGGCCGTCGGCCTTCACCGCGCAGGCGCCGCCGAATTCGCGGACC
>JAHFCD010000210.1 GCA_023249695.1 Elusimicrobiota bacterium | reverse complement strand
TTCGTGCGCTGATCGGCCCGTCCCTCGATGGGATGCGGGACTTCGCGCGGCGGCGAGCTTTGACGCGGCTCATCGCCGCGAGATGGCCCGCAGCGCGAAGTCCCGTGTTTCCTCATATATGCGGTCGGACGGTGGATGGGATCGCGCGCGCTCGCCGCCCTCCAACTCCATCAGGCCGATGAGCGTCGCGTAAAGCCCGATCATCAGGCTCCCCGCCGGCTTGTCGAGAAAATGCCCCTCGCGGACGCCGCGCTCGAGCGCCGCGTAGAGAAGCGACGCCAGTTCGGCGTCCAGCTCCGCGAGTTCGCGGCTTGCCTTATCGGTGATCCCGCGCCGGAAGCCCTTCCGGCGGCAGCGGCGGGCCAGGCGCCTGCGCTCCGGCTCTCGCGCGTGCGCCCGCCAGAACGCCGTCATCGTCTCCCCCACGACCGCGGGAGGCGGCTTCGTGAGATCGACCGCCCGGATCTCCGCCATGACGCGGCGATGAAACTCGACGACGAGCCTCGCGCAGATCTCATCCTTGCTCGCGAAGTGCTTGTAGACCGTGCCCTTGCCGATCTCGGCCTTCGCGGCGATCCGTTCGATCGTCACCGATCGCCACTCGTCGCGGCTGAGCAGGGCCAGCGCGGCGGCGAGGATGTCCTCTTCGCGGCGCCTGAACTCCCTTTCCCTTCGATCCGGGGCGCTCATCCGTGGCCCGCGCCGCGGCTCCTTGACATGGGATGCATGATATAGTAAACTATAAACACTCTAGGAGTTTCAAGGGTTCAAAGATATGACCACTTCATCGCCGCCGGAGCGGCAGACGGCTCGGACGCGCGAGCGCATCGTGACCACGGCCCTCGAGCAGTTCCTATCGGCCGGCTTCAGCATCGTGACGATGGACGACCTCGCGCGGGAACTCGGCATGAGTAAGAAGACGCTCTACGAGCATTTCCCCCACAAGCTGGATCTGCTGCGCGCAACGACCGAACTGCGCAACGAGGCCTGGCGCAAGGAGCTGTCCTCCATCAAAGCCGAGCGGCTCGATTTCTTCGGCCGGGCGCGCAAGACCTTCGCTTCGATCTCACGCATGTACTCGCGCCTGACGCCAGCATACCTGACCGACCTGCGGCGCAACGCGCCCGCGGTCTGGGCCGAGATCCAGGCTTTCCGGCGCGATTTCGTGCGCCAGCACATGCTCGACCTGCTCAAGCAGGGCGTCGCGCAAGGGGTCCTACGCAAGGACCTCGACCTCGACACTTTGGTGCGCCTCTATCTGACCATGACCAGCGCCCTGCTCAATCCCGAGGTCTCGGGCTGGGTCCCGGGAGAGCCCATCTCCCCGCTCTTCGAGACCTTCGTGCGCGTCTACTTCGAGGGGTTGATCACCGAGTCCGGACGCAAGCACCTGAAGGAGTCAAAGTCATGAGGATTCTCGCGCCTGCCGCGCTGTTTCTCGTCGTCGCGGGCCCCGTCGCCGCCGCCGGAACGCCGGTGCGCCTGCGGGAGGCGGTCGAGGCTGCGACGGGAAGCCGCATAGAGTCCGTCGTCGCCGGCGAGCGCTCGCAGCAGGCGCGCTCGCGGGCTCTTGAGGCGGCCTCGGAACTGCTGCCGCGGCTGACGGCCAGCGTCTCGCAATCACGGACATATAAGGTGAATCTCGCGGCTCAAGGGCTGGACTTCCCCGGTTTCGCGCCCCTGCTGGGGCCTTTCAATACCTTCGACGCGCGCCTGCGGCTGACCCAGAAGGTCTTCGACTGGGGCGATTGGCGGCGCGCGCAGTCCGGCCGCGCCGCGGCCAGGGCGGCCGGGGCCGAGGAGAAGGCCGCGCGCGAGCAGGTCGCCGCCGCCGCCGCCCTCTCCTACCTGGAGGCGCTGCGCGCCCAGCGCTCCGTGGCCGCATCGAGCGCGGACAAAGACGTCGCGGACCGCCTGCTGTCGCTTGCCCGCGACCGGAAGGAACACGGAGCGGTCACTGGGGTGGACGTCGTCCGCGCGCAGGCCCGCGCCGCCGACGCGGACGCGGCCTTGCTGCGCGCCCAGGTTTCCGAGCGCGAGGCCCTGCTCATCCTCAAGCGCGTCGCCGGCTGGCCGCTCGATCGGGAGCTGTCGCTGGCGGACGACTTCAGCGTCGTCTCTTCGACTCCGCCCGAGGTCGCCGCCTCGCTTTCCGCCGCTCTCGGCGGTCGCGCCGAGATCGCGGCGGCCGAGGAACGCGCCTCCGGCGCGGAGCTCGCGGCCAAGGCCGCCTTCGGCGACCGCGCTCCGTCCATCCTGTTAACCGGCGACTACGCGAGGAGCGGCGCTCAGCCGTCGGACTCGAAGAACGTCGGGGCCGTCGGAGCCGCGCTCGCCGTGCCGCTGTTCAGCGGCGGCATGCTCAAGGGCCGGCAGGAGGAGGCTGAGTCGAGGCGGCGCGAGGCTCTCGCGAGCCTGGCCGACGTGCGCCAGCAGGTGGAGCTCGACGTGCGCCTCTCCATCGAGCGGCTCTCCGAGGCCGCCGAGGAAGAACGCGCGACCGAGCTGTCTTTGAGCCTCGGAGAGCGGGAGCTCGCGATGGCCCAGGATCGCTACGGGGCCGGACTCGGGACGGCCATCGAAGTCGTCGAGGCTCAGGCGCAACTCGCGCGCGCGCGAAGCGCCCAGGTCTCGGCGTTGGCCCGGTATCATTCGTCTCGCGTCAATTACGCGTCCGCGCTCGGCCGCGCCGGAGAATTCTCGCTATGAATCAGGGAGGCGTTATGGAGAAGGAAACGACGACGGTGGACGCGGTCGGGACGCGACGCGCTCATGGCGGGCCGCAGGGCGCGGAGCGCTGGAAATGGGGCGCCGCCGGCGGCGGCGCGGTCATCCTGCTCGCGCTCGGCGGCTACTTTCTGTTCAGCCCCCCCTCCGCCTCCACCGACGACGCCGCGATCGAGGCGCACGTGGTCCCGGTCAGCGCGAAGGTCGAAGGGCACGTCGAGCGGGTGCTCGTTTCGGACAATCAACGCGTCGAGGCCGGCGCGCTCCTGTTCGAGCTCGATTCACGGGACCTCAAGAACCGCCTCGCCAAGGCCCGGGCCAAGGTCGCCTCCGACCGCGCCGGGGCCGCGAAGGCCGACGGCGATCTCAAGCGCGCCAAGGCTCTCTTCGAAAAGGACGAGGCGTCGAAGCAGGATCTCGAGCACGCCCAAGCCGCCGCCGACGGCGCGCGGGCGGATGCGGCCCAATCCGAGGCCGCGCTGGCGCAAGCCGAGCTCGACCTCACCTACGCCCGCGTCATCGCGCCGGTGGCGGGCCGCGTGACGCGCAAGTCCGTCGAGACCGGCGCCTACGTCTCGATCGGCCAGTCCATGATGGCGCTCGTCCCGGACGAGGTCTGGGTCGTCGCGAACTTCAAGGAGACCCAGCTCGCCCGCATGCACCCCGGGCAGAGCGCGGAGATCAAGGTCGACGCCTTTCCCGGACGGCGCCTGCACGGCCACGTCGACAGCATCCAGGCCGGCACCGGCGCGCGCTTCAGCCTTCTGCCGGCCGAGAACGCGACCGGAAACTTCGTGAAGGTCGTCCAGCGCGTGCCGGTCAAGATCGTGTTCGATGAGACGCCCGGCGAGGGTCGAGCGCTCTCTCCGGGAATGTCCGTCGAGGCGACCGTGAGCCTGCGGTGAGCTCTGCGGCGCCCGCCGCCGCGCACTGGAAGCCGAGGCACTCGCCGTGGCTGGTCACGATCTCGGTCATGCTCGCGACCTCGATGGAGGTGCTCGACACCTCGATCGCCAACGTGTCCCTGCCCCACATCGCGGGCAACCTCTCCGCCTCCACCGAGGAGGCGACCTGGGTGCTGACGAGCTACCTCGTCGCCAACGCGATCGTCCTCTCCGCGTCCGCCTGGCTCTCCACGTTCTTCGGCCGCAAGCGCTACCTGACCTTCTCCGTCGCTCTGTTCATCATCTCTTCGGCGCTGTGCGGGATGGCTCAGTCCCTGCCCCAGCTCATCTTCGCGCGCGTGCTCCAGGGCATCGGCGGCGGCGGTCTTCAGCCTCTCGCCCAGGCGATCATGCTCGAATGCTTCCCCCCCGAGGAGCGCGGCGTCGCGATGGCCGCCTACGGCATGGGCATCGTCGTGATGCCGATCATCGGCCCGACGCTCGGCGGCTGGATCACCGACAACTTCTCCTGGCGCTGGATCTTCTACATCAACCTGCCGATCGGCGCCCTGGGCCTGTTCATGCAGCAGGCCTTCGTCGAGGACCCGCCGTGGATCGTGCGCAACATGAAGGCCTCGATCGACTACATCGGCTTCGGCCTCATGGCCCTGGGTATCGGCCTCCTACAGATCGTCCTCGATAAAGGCCAGCAGTCCGACTGGTTCGGCTCGGCCTGGATCTGCTGGGCGACCGCGGCCTCCGTCCTCGCGCTGGCGGTATTCGTCTTCTGGGAACTGCGTGATCCTCATCCCATCCTGAACCTCCGCCTCCTGAAGAACCGCAACTTCGCGACCGCGACTGTCCTGATCTCGATCCTGGGCGCCGTGCTGTACGGCTCGACGGCTCTGCTGCCGATCTTCATGCAGGCGCTGCTCGGCTATACCGCCTACGACTCGGGCCTGGCGATGACGCCGCGCGGCATCGGCTCCTTCCTGTCGATGATCACGGTCGGACGCATCGTCAAGAAGGTCGACAACCGCCTCATCATGTCGCTCGGCTTCATAGGACTGGGCTGCTCGACCTACCTGCTGAGCCTGCTCAACCTCGACATCAGCCCTTCGCACATCTCCTGGCCGCTCGTCATGAGCGGATTCTGCATGGGCTTCATCTTCGTCCCTCTCACGACCTTGGCCGTGTCGACTCTCCGCCAGGACCAGATCCAGCAGGCGACCGGCTTGTACGCCTTGCTTCGCAACCTGGGGGCCAGCGTCGGCATCTCGGTGATGATCGCGATGCAGTCGCGGTCCGCGCAGTCGCACCAGGCGATCCTTTCCTCGCACCTGACGCCTTACGACCCAGCTTTCCATCAATACACCGAGCGCGTGCGCGGCGCTCTCCACGGCTTGTCTCCCCAGATGGCGCAACGCGCGGCTTTCGGCGCGGTCTACGCCGCGCTCGTGCGCCAGGCGACCTTGCTCTCTTTCATGGACGCCTTCCGCTGGATGGCGCTGATCTGCCTCGCCTGCTTTCCCCTGGCCTGGATCCTCCGCAAAGGCCGGGCGCCGTCCGGCCACGTGATGATTGAATAAAGAAGGGCCCGGAGTGCGGAAGCAATGCGCGTTTCTCGCGTCGTATTGGATGGCACCCTCGCCGACGGATATC
>JAHFCD010000209.1 GCA_023249695.1 Elusimicrobiota bacterium | reverse complement strand
AGTAGGAGAACTCGTTGCCGCGATCGGCGTCCGTGCGGCTCAGACGGTTGAGCGCGTTGATCAGGAGCTGCACGCGCCGCTCGCGCGGTATGACGCTCATCCGCGCGACCACGGGGATCGCGTTCCAGGTCGCGTCCTGGCGAGGATCGCCCTCGGCGGCCTGCACGAGCTGGTCGATGATCCGCCCGGAGCGCTCGGCGTCGACGTCGGGCTGGGACAGAAGCCACGAGAGCTGGTCGATCTTGGCGCGGTTCGAGGCGAGCAGATGATCCGCGACCCGTTCCATCGCCTTGCGGTGGGGCGAGAGGCGGCGCAGCGCGGCGTAGTACTCGACCGGCTTCTCGCCGGCCGTCTCCGAACGGCCGAACTGCGTGCGCGTGCCGAAGGCCGCCTCGAAGGTGGCCAGGCGCAGGTTGTCGGGCTGCGACGCGGCGAGGACGGCCAGGGTCTCCGACATCGCGGCGAGCGTCGGGGTATCGACGCTTTGGGCTCCGAGGGCGCGCACCAAGCCCTGGATGACCTCCTCGGTCCGGTCGGCGGGCAGACGGCCTTCCCGCGCCAGGCGCAGGAAGCGCAGGCTCGCGGGCGAGCCGTCGTAGCCGACGTGCTCCAGCGCCAGCGCGAGCGCGCGGGTCTTCTGAGCGTCGTCGAGCAGCTCGAGCATCATCAGCGGCGCGAGGCGGTCGGCCAGCGGGCTCTTCTTCGCGGGCTTCTCGGCCCGGGCCATCACCTCGGCCGCGAGCGCGCGCTGGCGCTCGGGCTTGAGCTCGCCGCGGAGCTCCTCGATGCCTTGCGCGGCGGCCCAATGCGCGTCGCGCAGGGCGTCGCGGCTGCCGTCGTACGTTTCACGCTTGTTCGCGGCCCAGCGTCCGCGGAGCACCGCTTCGAAATGAGCGGCGAGGCGGGCGCGGTCCGCGGGCTGCAGGCGCGGCGCCACGGCGCGCGCGATGTCGAGCTTGGGGCGAACGTCGTCGTACGCGCCGTCGGCTTTTTCGAAGATCCAGTTGCCGTAGCCGGCGACGTTGTTGGTGATGACCGCGGCGAGCGTCGCGAGGGATCCCATCCATTGACCGAACTCGGACCAGCCGGCGAACGGCAAGTTGTGGCCGGCGACGAAGGACATGACGACGACGCCGGCGGTCACGGCCCACAGCGGCCAGGTCAGGCGACGCGTGAGGATGTGGACGGGATGGAGGCGCGCGAAGCGCTTGTACGGCGCGACGATGCCGTCGACGAAGCTCTTCGACAGCTCCGCCGTCAGGTCGGCGCCGAGCGCCAGCTCCCGGGCGGCGCTCGTCGCGTCGCTCGAGCCGTTGCGGGCCAGCGCGCGGTCGACGACGGCCTGGGCGCCGGGATCCGCGGCCGGCGCCTGGTAATAAGGGCGCAGGGTCTCCTCGGCCAGGTACGCGTTGCGCGCGTCCGTGTTCAGGTAGGTCAGCGGCGGCAGGAACTTGCGCATCGGCTCGAAGCCCTTTTCGCCGAGCGACGCGCGCGCGAAGCGGAAGCCCCAGAATTTGGCGATCGGATCGGCGGCCGCCAGCAGCCCCTCGACCAAGGTGTGCAGCTGGCGCATGTGGGCGGGGGCGTCCTGCGTGAGGAAGCGGTACTTGCTCGGGCCGTCGGCGTCCGAGTCCTCGGCCGAAACGGCGGAGGGCGCGGCGGGTCTCTCGAGGGAGGCGGCCGGAGCGTCAGCGACGGCCGGGACCGGCTCGGCCGGAACGACGGCTTTCTCGCCGGTCCGCAGGCGGAGCCAGAAGGTCAGCGCGGTCCGGTCGGAATAATAGCCGAACTCGGCGCCGGGGATCGAGGAGACCAGGCGCTTGATCTCGAACAGCTCGGCGCGGCCATATTCGCCCCGGGTCAGCAGCGCGTCGGCGAGCTCCCACGACTCGTCCTCGCCCTTGCTGTCGGCGGCGTAGTGGTTCTCGAAGATGCGCGCGTTGAGGATCAGCTCGGCGCGCGTGAGCGGCAGGCCCTTCACGCGGTACTCGCGGAAGCCGGCGCCCTCGTGGACGGAGTAGGCGACGAGGTCGTGCGGAGCGGGGCGCAGGTTGTTCGTGGACTTCGCGCAGCGCGCGACCTTGCTCATCCAGCGCCGAAAGGCTTCGGCGGCGTCGCCCTGGAGCTTGGCGGCGGCGGACCACAGCTTCGTCGCGCGGTCGAGCTCGGGGTCCTTCAGGTTGGGGTCGTCGGTCGACGCGGCGACGGTCTCGAGAGCCTCGCCGCCCTTGAGGGCTCCCATCGGCTGGAACGCGCCGTGAGCCTCGGAGGGGAGGTCCTTCTCGGGCGGGCCGAACAGGAACGACTCCACGGCCTCGGCGCCGAGCTCCGCCTCGGGGCGGTCGAGCAAGGACAGCCACAGCGCGGACGCCGCGGGGTGCGCGGGCTTGCGTTCCGCCACGGCTTCAAACGGAAGGTCTTCAAGGCGCGGCGTGATCACCCCGTCCACGACGTCGAGCACGGCCTTCCGGCGACGGCGCACGCGCTCGTCGTCCTCGGACGACTCGGCGAGGAGCTTCTCGGAGAGGGGGTTCAGCACGAAGCGCTGGACGGCGCGCGCGAGCGGGCGTCCGCCGTAAAGGGGGTCGAAGCCCAGCTCGGCCAGCCGCTCGACGGCGGCGTTGGACGCGCGCTCGAGCTCGATGCCCTGGTCGGACAGCCAGCGGCGGACCTTCGCGTTGAGGTGGATATCCACGATGGGACCGGCCTGCTCGCGGCCGAGCGGGTTGAAGATCACGGTTTCGTCGAGGCGGTTGATGAACTCCGGACGGAAGTGCTGGCGCACGGCGCCCATCACATCGTCCTTGATCTTGGCGCGGTCGGCGCCTTCCTTCATGAGCTCCATGATGTGCGCGGAGCCGAGGTTCGAGGTGAGCACGAAGATCACGTTGGAAAAGCTGACCGTGCGGCCCTGGCCGTCGGTGACGCGGCCGTCGTCCATCGCCTGCAGAAGCACGTTGAGGACGTCGGGGTGGGCTTTTTCGACTTCGTCGAGGAGGACCACGGAATAGGGCTTGCGGCGCACGGCCTCGGTGAGCTGGCCGCCGGCGTCGAAGCCGACGTAGCCGGGGGGCGAGCCGATGAGGCGGGAAACCGAGTGCGGCTCCATGTACTCCGACATGTCGAGGCGGATCATGTTGGCTTCCGAGTCGAACAAGGTCTCGGCCAGCGCCTTCGTGAGCTCGGTCTTGCCGACGCCGGTGGGGCCGAGGAACAGGAACGAGCCGATCGGCTTGTTCGGATCCTTCAGGCCCGCGCGCGCGCGCCGCACGGCCTCGGAGACGGCGGTGACGGCCTCGTCCTGATGGACGACCCGGCTCTTGAGCTTGGCCTCAAGGCCAAGCAGCTTCTCGCGCTCGCTTTGCAGCATCTTCGACGCGGGGATGCCGGAGAGGCGCGAGGCCTCCTCGGCGAGGTCGGTCTCGCGCACCAGGCCGTCGTTCGCGGTCTCGGCGGCGATGTCCGCGATGACCTCGCGCAGCAGGTGCAGCGCGTCGAGATCGTCGGAGAGCGCGTTGCGGCGGCGCGTCGCGGTCTCCGCGTCGTCGCGGCCTTCCTTCAGACGGCGGAGGTTGCGGGTCACGCGCTCGAGGCGGCGGCGGAACTCGGCCTCGGCGCGGTTGGCGCGGGACTGCGCCGAGCGGGCGGAGTAGGCGCGCTCGAGCAGGTCGAGGCCGGAGCCGGGCAAGGCGGTCTTGGCGAGGTAGCGGGCGGCGAGGCGCGCGGCGGCCTCGAAAAGCCCGGCGACGGCCCGCAGGCCGTAGCGGCTCGCGAGCGCGGGAGCGTGCGCCTCGAGCATCGCGGCGGCCTTGTCGGGCGCGGGGGCGGACAGCTCGACGGTCTCGAACGGGAACGGCCCCTTGTCGTCGAGCAGGCGGCGCTCGGCGGCGTCGGCGGTGACGATCAGGGTGACCTCGCCGCGGGACATGTACGGCGCCATGATCTTGAAGAAATTGTGCTCGTTGAGGTTCTGGTTCTTCAGGTGGCCCGGACCGTCGATGTAGAGCAGAACCCGGCCTTTGCTCTTAGCCAGCAGGGCGCGCAGCTGGAGCGCGAGGCCTTCCACGTTGCCGCCGACGACCGACGACGCGTCGAATTCGAGCACGCGCGCGTCCTCGAGGCCCTTGTAGCGCTTCTCCGCGATCTCGCGGGCGAGCGTCTCGACGAGCGCGCGCTTGCCGACGCCTTCGGGGCCGACGAGGAGGAGGTTGCGGGGGCGGCCGACCGGTCGGGAGAGCGTCTCGACTGCGCGGCGGATCTCCTCGTGGCGGGCCTCGACGGGGGAGGGCGGCGCCTCGGCGACGTCGCGCGTCGCCGCCAGGAAGAACTCGATCTCCTCGCGCGAATAGCCGGCGAGCTGGAGATGATGGACCATCGGCGTGTCGGGAAGAGGCGGAAGCTCCGGCTCTTTCGCCGCGGGCGCCGGATCGCCCTTCGCGGGCGCGCCGAGGATCCGCTGCCACAGCGCGGGAGCGTGGACGGCTCCGGCGGCGTCTCCCTTCTCCTTCTTCGCGGCGCCGATCGCGCCGGACGAGGCGGGGCCCGCCTTCGCGGCCTTCTTCTTCTCCTCGCGCACCGCGGCGAGCATGGACTCCACGACGGCGTGGCGGATCTCCCAATCGGTGACCTTCGCGACGAGGCCGGTCTTGTCGAGGATCTTCTGGATCGTGGCCTCGTCGTCGCCGGGCATGCCGTTGGCCTTGAGGGCGCCGACGACGGCCGAGCGGACGAGCTGGTTGAGGCGCAGGCGGGCGGCGGGCAGCTCGAGGTCTTCGGCGCGCATGATTTTAAGGAAGTGCTCGAGCGCGTGCGTCACGCCCTGGAGCGCGCTGCGCGTCATGATCTCCGCGTCCACGCGCGACTGAATCTCGGAATTCGCCTCGCCTTCCTTCGCGGCGTCGCGGCCGAATTGGCGGAGGATCTGCTGCATCTCCTCCATCGCCGCGCGGCGGCGGTTCTCGTCGTTGATGCCGAGGCGCAGGGCCTCACCGTCCTGCATCGCGCGGAACGCCGCGCAGGGGCCGGCGGCCATCAGCACGGCGAAGGCGGCCTCGGGTCCGAAGAAATGATGCGCGAGGACGGCGGCCGCGCCGATCAGGAGGTAGGGCCAGCCGTCGGCCAGGCGGCGCGCGGCGGCGCGGGCGTACCCCTTCGGCGTGCGGGCGGCGCCGATCACGGAGGTTTCCGGGCGCGCGGCGGGCAGCCACGGGGCCAGGCCGGAGGCGCTCTCCTGCGAAGGCGCCGACAGGGTCGCGTCGAGCGCGGAATCGCGCGCGCCGGTCCGGTCATAGAAGCCCTCG